>CALIGP010000158.1 GCA_938021455.1 uncultured Lewinella sp.
TTTTCCAACTCTTCTTCTTCCCAGTTGGCGCTAACACCAAAAATTTCGAGGTTCTCCGTCCCAAAGGTGTTCAGGTAGTGAGCCGCCAAACCAATCCCCCAACTCAGCCCTACAATTATGACGGGAAGGACTTCACCATTGTTTTCAAAGTGCATGATGGCGTAAAGCATCCCGATGGTTAGCAGGTAGGATAATAAATGGTAAAAGAATCCCTTTTTTGCTTTTACCTTTTTGTTGGCCTTTTCGTAAATGTCTTCGTCTTTCATTGCGTATTGCTTTTTGCTAAGATTCAAGCCTGAATGTTGGAATGTCTTTCTTCTTTGCTGGGCAGTTCTTTGGCTACCAAGTTAGGGCGAAAAGCGAGAATTTGTAGTACTATTTTTTGTTGCGTCTAACGATCTTTACGGTGCGACCATAAAGAATTTGTGCTAAATTCCATTCATACCCGTTAAAGTCTGTGGTGTTGTTGAATTGGATAATAACGGCGTCAATGTCTTTGTGGTACCGGGCAAAACTCTGATAGCCAGGAACTAAACCGGTATGTTCGTACTCATAAATGGAGGAGTAAATGGTCTGCTCTCCTTCCTCAAACAAGGAGCCGTCATTTAGCGCCCTCAGGAATATACCTACGTCCTCCGCTGTTGCGATCATTCCTACATTCTGAAGTTTTAAGTCCTCTTCAAAGCCTACGTAATAGCCACTCATCAGCTCGTTCGTATCCACTTCACTAAGCGAGCCAAATGTGTTTTTCAAGCCAAGCGGGGTCAAGATTTCTTCCTGGAAGTATTGTTGACGGCCATACCCCACTACATTTTCAATGATCTCGGATAAGAGCAAGTAGTTCGTATTTGAATAGCCATAATCTTCACCGGGTTCGAAATTCGCTGGTAAGTCGAGTGCATATTGAAGCGCCGCATCATTACCATCGGGTTGATCTGACCAGAAGCCGGGTTGGTCGGTAAAATTGGGGATACCGCTCCGGTGCTGTACCATCAACCTTAGGGTGATTTCTTCGGCGTTTTCGATTCTTCCAATAAGTTCGGGGAAGTGATCGGCGAGTTTATCGTCTAAAGACAAACGCTTAGCGTGGGCTAATTTGGTCACCGCAACCGCCACGTAGAGCTTACTGATACTGGCAATTTTGAATAAGGCCTGTGGGCGGGCGGGTAATTTGTTTTCCCGGTCATGCCACCCTGCGGCGTAAAATTCAGGTGGTTCCCCTGCCCGGTCTACGTAGACGATCATGCCGTCAAAACCATGTCCGATGGCTTCATTGACCTGTTCTTGTACCGTATCCGGAAGAGGGGTGATCCAGGCCCACACTAAAACCCACGGCACGAAGTAGAGTGAGGCTAAAGAACTAGTGATTAATACTATTTGGAAAATTTTCTTTGTCATGCTGATATATGCTCTCCTTTTTTAAGTTAGTAGATCATCTACGACTACTAAAGTGCATAATCGTCATTCTTCTTACGGGTCTTGTATTTTTTCGATGAGTTATGCTAGCCAATGGATAATTACCCGCAGGTGCCCAAGGAAAGCTGACATTTTCCGATATTGTCAATCTTAAACTCGATCATCACATGCGGCTACCCATCCTTGCTCTTTTAACCCTCCTCTGCACCTGTACCTCGGCCCTGCTCGGTATAAACCAGTCCTCTGGACTGAGCGCCCAAAATCTACAGCTCTTTGAATCCTTCACGGATCACGCCGTATTGCAACGAAACGTAGACCATCCCTTCTGGGGCTGGGCGAAGGCGAAAAAGAAAGTCATCGTCACGGTCGGCGACAAAACGCTGACCACCAAGGCTGGTAAAGACGGCCGCTGGACAGTCAATCTACCCGCCATGCCCGCTGGTGGGCCACATCTGATCACGGTCGCCTCTGGCCGGGACGCCATTACACTGAATGACGTGTATTTCGGCGATGTCTACCTCCTGTCCGGCCAGTCGAATATGGAATGGCGGCTGACACAGTCTGACCCCGACGGTAGTCGTGCGCAAGCGATTGCGGACCCGATGATCCGTGAGTTGAAGGTAAAAAAAGCCTACGATGGCGTGACCCGTGAGCACCTTGACATCGACGAAAACTATAGCGAAGATTGGATGGTCGGCTCTGCGGTAAGCATTGGTAATTTTAGCGGGGTTGGGAGCTACTTCGCCCACTTCGTGCGCAAAGACGTCGACGTCCCCATTGGTCTTCTTCACTCCAGCTGGGGCGGCAGCCGTATCGAGCCCTGGATGAGCCCGGAGGCGCTGGGTATGGATTCCCAGGAATTCATGGATAAGAATAAAGACATTATGCAGCGCGCGGGAGCTGCGGGCCGCAAGAAATTCGCCGAACAGTTTCCGGGACGGGAAATTCCGACGAAAGACGAAGGTGAGTCCATGGGCTGGTTAAAGGATAAATTCGACGACAGCAGCTGGCCGACCATGACCCTGCCTACCTTCTGGGAAGCTGCCGGCTATCCCAACGTCGATGGATCCTTTTACTTCCGCCGGACCTTTACGCTGACGGAGGAGCAGGCGTCTAATCCAGCCACTCTCTACCTGGGAGCTATTGATGATGGCGACTACACGCTCATCAATGGTAGCCTGGTGGGCAGCTATAAAAATGCTTACTCAACGGAGCGGGTGTATAAGATTGGGTACGGTAAACTCCGCGCCGGTGAAAACACCATCGCTATCCGGGTGACGGACGGCGGCGGCGGCGGCGGATTCTCCGCGCCAGCAGACAAATTCATGCTCAGTACGATCACTGATAAAGTCTCCCTGGCTGGCGATTGGAAGTTCAACATCGGCCAATTCTCCGTTGGTGGCAACTACAACCAGATTCCCGTCGTACTCTACAACGCGATGATCGCTCCGCTAGAGGGCTACCCCCTCACCGGCGTGCTCTGGTATCAGGGCGAAAGCAACGCCGGTGCCGGTGATGCCGAGAAATATGCTGACTTGATGCGCGGCCTCGTGAAGCAATGGCGAGGCTTCTTCAACAAAAAAGACCTGCCCTTTTACTGGGTGCAACTGGCCAACTTTCGGGAGGCCGCCAGCAGCCCCAACGAACCCGGCTGGGCCGTCTTGCGCCAAAGCCAGACTGCCGCAACGGACCTGCCCCTCACGGGCCAGGCCGTGATTACGGACATCGGCGAAGCCGATGACATTCACCCGAAGAATAAATGGGAGGTTGGCCGCCGACTATCCCTCCACGCCCTGAAGGACATCTACGGGAAGGAGGTGCAGGCCTCCAGCCCCGTTGCCACGGATGCCGAGCGGTGGGGAGACCTCGTGATCGTCAACTTCAAGGAAGTTGGCGAAGGTTTGATGGTCAAAGACGATGGCGATCGCTACCGCTACCTGAAGGGATTCACGGTGAAAGACGTCAAGGGCGATTGGCACTTCGCCCAGGCGCTGCTGGACGAGAAACAGCATGCCGTCATCATTGCTAATCCCGCCGGCACCAAAATTGTCACCGTCCGCTACGCCTGGGCGAATAACCCAGACGACGCGAATTTGTTCTCTAAGGGCGGGCTGCCGGTGACGCCTTTTGAGGTGGGGGTGGAGTGATTGCCCTTAGTGATTATCTATTTACGGGCTAAAAATCCCAAACCCTTCCTACCTTGCCCCCATGAAAGCCATCCACCACAATAGCCCCGCCCGCGGGCAGTACCAGATTCTGGAAATTGCTGACCCCACACCCGGGCCAACGGAAGTATTGCTGCACGTTACGGCAACGTCCCTTAACCGGGCGGATCTGATGCAAGTCGCGGGGCACTATCCCGCGCCGAAGGGCGCGAGTGAATTGCTGGGCCTCGACGTGGCGGGCACCGTCATCGGTCTGGGGTCAGGGGTAACCGACTTTGAGGTGGGCGACAACGTATGCGCCCTCGTACAGGGTGGTGGCTACGCCCAACAGATCTGCGTAGATGAGATGATGTTGCTGCGGCTGCCGGAGCGACTGTCCTTCACGAAGGCCGCAGCGGTGCCCGAGACTTTTCTGACCGCCTTCCAGGCCCTGCACTGGATCGCTGACCTGCAGGAGGGTATGACCGTGCTGATCCACGCTGGAGGCAGTGGGGTAGGGACGGCCGCCGTCCAACTCTGCCGGCTGGCGGGGGCTACACCCATCGTTACGGCCAGCCCGATGAAGCACGATCGGCTAAAAGACCTGGGGGCGGAGATTTGCATCGACTACCGGGCCCAGAAATTTGATGAGGTGGTGTTGGCTAAGACGGACGGTAAGGGAGCGGATATCATTCTTGACTTTGTCGGAGGCCCCTACCTGGAGCAGAACCTGCACGCATCAGCCATGGACGGAACAATAGTTTGCCTGGGCCTCCTTGGTGGAGCCGGGGTGGAGAACCTCAATATGGTTAGAATTGTCACTAAACGCATTACCATCAGCGGGACAACGCTGCGTAGCCGCTCCGACGATTACCGCGCTGCGCTGACGGCGGATTTTCGCGATCGTATCTGGCCTTCCTTCGCTGACCGTACGCTCCAGCCCGTCGTCGATACCATCTACGACTGGGAACAAGTAGACGAAGCTCACGCCTACATGGCTGCTAATGCTAATGTGGGGAAAATTGTACTAACGATTGGGGAGTGAGGGGGAGAGTTGTAGACTGTAGAGCGGTAGACGGTAGAGTTGTAGACGGTAGTTTTGTAGACGGTAGAGCGGTAGACGATAGAGCGGTAGACGGTGGTCCTTAAGCGTATATATACGTTTATAAACGTAAGTAAACGTTTAAAAAACGACTATTCCTTTTTACTGTCCGGATGTTTGTGTCGAACTAAAAACCAATTTGATATGGCATTCAGTAATTTCAAGAAATGGGCGGCGTACGCTAAGAGTTTTAAATTAGCAACTGATATATTCCGCCTCAGTATTTCTTTTCCTAAGGAGGAAAAATACAGTTTAACGGACCAGGTCAGGCGCTCTTCCCGGTCTGTTTGTGCCAATCTGGCGGAAGCATTCTGGAAGCGTAGATACCCTAAACATTTTGTATCCAAGCTGACAGATTGTGCAGGCGAAAATGCAGAAACCCAGGTTTGGTTGGATTTTGCGTTACAATCAAGTTACATCACCGAAGAGTCTCACCGTGCCCTTACCCTTCAAGCCGAAGAAGTTGGCCGATTACTGACATGGATGATGAATAATCCCAAGCAATTTGAGCTGAGAAAATAGCATCATATTTGGAAATTGATGGGGATTACTTTTTCTTACAGTCTACAGTCTACAGTCTACAGTCTACAGT
>CALIGP010000159.1 GCA_938021455.1 uncultured Lewinella sp.
ATGTCGTTGATCATTACAGTGAAGGTGTTCAGGATCATCCCAACCTGAGCCCTATCCTCCGGAACGAGGACGGTTCCGTCAGGCATCTTAATCTCTCTGAAACCGACAAGCAAGCCCTCATCGATTTCCTCAAACTAACGACGGATCGAACAATTCAGACTGCGGAGCATTTGAGTGATCCGTTTATTCGGTAAGGGTCGGGTTGCAGGTTGCGGGTTCCAAGTTACAGGTTGCGGGTTGCGGGTTGCGGGTTGCGGGTTAGTTATTATAAATTACCAGCTTGCACCTTGTAACCTGCAACTTGCAACATCCACCTTGCAACCTGCCCCCTGCAACCTGTACCTACAAAACCACCCTCGTCATCCCCACCGGATAAGTTTCTTTCATCAACGCCACCATCCGGTCATAGATAGCCGCATCTTCTTCGAAATTGGCGTCGCCAAGGTCCATTACCAGAACCGGTTGCTCCTTCTGACTACCGAAGTAATTGAAATAAGCTGTTTGCACGGAAGTGAGGTAATCGTCCTTGATTTCTTGCTCGTATTCCCGACCACGCTTAGCGATGTTGGCTTGCAGGCACTCTACGGGCCGGTGCAGGTAAACAATCAGATCCGGGTTCGGGAAGCCTGCATCCATAACCTTGAACAGGCGGCTGAAGAGACGAAACTCCTCCGCCGGCAAGGTATTACGGGCAAAGAGTAATGTTTTGACGAAGATGTAATCCGCGATCACCCCGTTAGAGAACAAGTCCGTTTGCGTCAGCTCATGCTGTAGCTGCTTGTGTCGCTCTGCCATAAAGAAAAGCTCCACGGGAAAGGCATAGCGTTCGGGTTCTTTATAAAATGGGGGAAGGAAAGGGTTGTCACTGAAAGCCTCCAGGATCAGCCGTCGGTTATGGTCCTCCGACAGGCGGTTGGCCAGCGTTGTTTTTCCGGCTCCGATATTGCCCTCGATGGCGATGAATGTGGGAAGCAAGGGTGGTATTTTGGTTCGTTGGTATTTTGGTAATTTGTGCCGTTCGCAATATTACGATAAAGTAGGCAAGTCCCCACAAACCATAGTGATCTTGTGCAGCAACAAATTAATATGGCTCACCTCCTTACCATTGCCCTGGGAACCAACCTTGGAAACCGAAGCGATAATATGAATCAGGCTCGCTCTTTGATCCAAGAGCGCATTGGCCCAATCATTCAGGAATCAACCATTCTGGAAACCAAAGCCTGGGGAGTAACAGAGCAGCCGGACTTCCTAAACCAGGTCGTTGTCGTATCTCTCGACCAGCACGATTTTGCAGGTACAACAAGAAGCTCCATTAGGGCAACGTTGCATCACCTGCTGGACATCACCCAATCCATTGAAAGAGACCTCGGCAGAGAGCGCAAAACTCACTGGGGTGCCCGCACGATCGACCTTGACCTCATCTTCCTCGGCGATATTCGCTATGAGGATGAACGAATCAGTTTACCGCATCCCTGGTGGAAAGAACGTGACTTTGTGAGAGGATTAGTAGACGTTCCGCTTGTAGATGGCTTCGGCTTGTAGACGCCTTCGGCTTTTAGACAGAAATGATCGCTTTGCTCCATTTCTTTTTAGACGCGCTTCGCGCTTGTAGGCTTCGCCTTCGGTCAAGTCTTTACCGGAGCTCTAAAAGGCCGAAGGCCGTCTACCAGAAAAACAAGCGTAGCGCGTTTTTCCCCTAAGCCACCACCCCCGTACAGCTACTCCCCGCCCCTGCCGTACAGCCATAGCAATGCTGATTGAGCACGATATTGCGGTTCAGCAACTCTTCTTCGTTGAAAGTGGAGATGTGCTGCCCCTTAGCGGCAACCTTAAGGTCGAGCATCTGGTTGAAATCGCAGTCAGAGAGATAACCGTCCCAGCTAACCGAGACCGTATTGCGGCACATCAGGCTGTCGACGGTTTCCGGATTATAAGCATCCACCAGTTTCTGCATATACTCTTCGTAGTTACCGGTCTCCAGGAGGTAATCCAGGAATCGGGCAACGGGAAGATTGGTAATGGCGTAAAGTTGGTTGAAGACAATGCCGAACTTCCGGTCGAGCTGACGCTTAAATTCCGCTTCAAGTGTTTCTTGCTTACCGGGTAGGTAAGCACCGGAGGGGTTAAAGACAAGGTCGAGAATCAGTCCGGATCCGGGCTTACCGTAACCGGCTTCGTTCAGGAGTTGCAGGGCTTTGATGGAGTCTTCAAAGACACCGTCTCCCCGCTGATTATCCGTACGGGCTTTAGAGAAATACGGCAGACTGGAAACGACCTGCACCTTATGCTTTGCCAGAAACTCGGGCAAATCCCGATACTTCGGGTTAGCCATAATGATGGTCAGGTTACAGCGGTCGATGACCTGCTTGCCCAGCGCCGTACACTGCTCTACAAACCAACGGAAACCGGGGTGCATTTCCGGGGCTCCGCCCGTAATGTCAATAATTTTGATGGAGGGTGTAGCGGCAATGATATCGACGCAGGTTTGCAGGTCTTCCATTGACATATTCTCCTCCTTCTTATCCGGGCCGGCATCCACGTGACAGTGGGCACAAGTCTGGTTACAGAGTTTACCAATGTTCAATTGAAAAACTTCAATACTGGTGGGCTTGAAGGGAGCGTGGCCCAGAACCGCCAACTTATCAGAAAAACGCGGAAATTTGGCGTCCGAAATATCCTTTCCGTTCAGTACGTTGAGCTGCACGAAAGTGCTGTTCAGGCGGTTTCCGGTAACGGAAAGGGATTTTGTTTTTTGCTTAATGGCCATGTTGGTAATTTGGTCTTTTGGTCTTTTGGTCTTTTGGTCTTTTGGTGCTTTGGACCGTCGTTGGAGGCGGTACCGGAGTGGTATTTTGTTCTTTTGGTACTGGTTTGAAGCAAGAGAGTTGATTTCTTTTCTCCCATCTAAATCGCTTTTCTAGTGCGATAGCCCAAAAGGCCAAAGTACCAACAGACCAATTACATCGTCACCTTCTCCACCTGTCGTTGCATTTGTCTTGCGTAAATAAGGGTTGTTCCGGCCTTCACGGCGGCAGCTACGTGTACGGCTTCCATCATTTGCTCCTCGTCGGCGCCCGCCTGCAGGGAGTTCGTGGTGTAAGCATCAATACAGTAGGAGCACTGAATCGCGTGACTGACGGCGAGGGCAATAAGCGCCTTTTCGCGTTCGGTCAGCGCCGAATCACCTTCGGTGACTCCGCTGTACCAGTCGAAGAATTTGTTGCCCATATCCTCCTGCCAGTCGACGATTTTGCCGAAGGACTTCAGGTCTTTGGGGTCGGAATATTTTTCCATTTTAGTGATATTTTTCAGCGGTAATCGGGCTTTTGGGGGCGCGGACGTGGTTACTGAGCCTGCCGAATGTACAGGATGCAATGTTTGTTGATAGAAAGCAGCGGAAGCCTCCGCCTTAATGGTTATGGGGTCGAGCGAGACACCTTCCCGTGCCTCCTCAGCGGGAGGCATAATCTCGGTATTGTCCCAGATACCGGTCGTTAGCGTAGCGGCGTAGGAGACGGGCAACCTGCGGTCGTCTAACATACGCGCTTTAGCCCTCTGATGGTTGTAGTGCAAGGGGTGAAAGTGATAATCAAAGCCGTTCGTGTCGTCAAGCGTCATAAACCAGGTGCGCGGCGTGCCGTCGTTGGCGGGCATTCCGATGACACCGGCGTTGAGCCAGAGGCCCGGAGGGCCGTTTCTCGTAGCGGGGGGGCTTGCCCCCTCGACGCCCGCCGGCAGGCGGGCAGCAAACGGCAATCCACAATGCCCCCCAATCACCACCTCTGCACCTGCGGCCGCGCAAAATTGTGCCTTCAGCTCCGCTTCTGTACTTCGCCAGACGAATTCCGATTGGTTACGCGGGGAGCCGTGCAGCACGGCTACTTTACGGCCAGCATAGGTGAAGCGCAGCATATCCGGCAAACCGGCCATGTATTCCAGGTTGCGCTCGGTAACGTTGTTGGCAGCGTAGTTATACCACAGCTTGGCGAACATATCGCAGCGGGAGCCGTCGCCAAAGCCACAGCCGCAATCATCGGTTCCATTGACGAGGTTCGTCTCTACATTGCCAGCGATGGCGTGGATGCCCCAGTCCTCGATCAGGTCCAGGCAAGCAGCGGGGTCGGCGCAGTAGCCGGGGGTGTCCCCGCAGCAGATAACATTGTCCGGCGGGATGCCCAGGCGCTCGGCTTCGGCCCGCAGTGCCGTGAGCGCCTCGAGGTTGGAGTAGGCCCCGCCGAAGATGAGGAGGGGGCCGGTTATTTTATTAATGTTGTTTTCCTTCATGCTTGCAAGGTGTATAGATACGAAGGACGGAAGGATAAGGTTTAGTTAGCCAGAATAATTAATGAGCAGATGCTGGAAGGAGACAGTTTAAGCAGGATAAGTCTAGTGGTTAGCGATCAAAATTCACCGCAGCTTGACTTGTTATCGCGGCTCCTTGCTGCCCGGCCTGAAGTCCACCGTAGCTATGGCTATGCTAAACTTCCGTCCGGTTGCCAGCAACCACGCTAACGGCGTCAAGCTATTGCGAATTTCAATCGCCAACCACTAGGTGTTTAACCCCTTCTTATTAGGTATAAACACCTGCTTTACCCCAAAAGATCAGCCTGCGGCAGTACATGGAAATACATTTGCGGCATAATCTACTTACCTACTGCTATGAACAAAATTTTCACTGTCTTATTCCTTTTGGCCGCCAGTCTGATGCTCGGGGCTCAAAGTCCCTTCCAGCACCAGGCGAAGCCTGACAACATTAGTGGACACGTCACCACCATCAACCATCCTTTAACCAACGGAAAGCCGGGCAACCTCCTTTTCGTCTCCCAGGTCTATGGTAAGTACAATGACCACCAGATTGGCGTGTGGTACAACAATGGCAAATGGAAGATCTACAACGAAGACCTAACGGCCATGCCCGCCTCGATGAACTTCAATATCCTCTCGGTACCACCGTCAGGCAAAGCTTTTACGGTAACGGGAAACGCCAGCAACACCTCCCAGAACTGGACCCGGATAGACCATCCCTCTACCAACAATAACCCGAACGCCATCCTGTTCGTCACCCAAAACTACGCTGGCAAATACAACGCCAAGCCCATCGGCGTTTACTACGATGGTAAGCATTGGGCCATTTACTTACAAGATCGCTCTGGCATGCCTACCGGCCTGCGCTGGAATGTCCTAGTAGGGAGCAAAGGCACGGGTAGCAATATCAGCGGTGCAACCGTCAGTGTCGTTACTGCGGCCAATACCAATAAGACTAACTCTTTGGGCAAGTACATCGTCAGCACCAATGAGCGCAACAGCAACCAACGGGTATTCTTCACCCAACGCTGGGGCAGTGGTGCCACCTACAACAATAACATTCCAGCCATGTGGTGGGACGGTAGTAGCTGGACCATTTTCAACGCCAACCGGAAGGAAATTGCTAACGGCGCAGGCTTCTCGGTAATGGCCTTCGGCCAAAATAAGGGCACGGCCCCGACGCCCACACCAACCCCTAGGCCAAGCACACCAGCAGTGCCTCCGGCGGAGGTCCTGAACCAAATTGACCTGGATGCTAAAGGCAACGCCATCACGGGCCTCAATGTAGGCTTGATTGATCAGGATGGTACCGGCACCAATATTGGCCAGGTTGGTGATAAACTCTGGGCAGAAGCAAACCGCTGGGGCACCGAATGGGTGGAAACCGGTCGGGACGCCAACAAGGTTTACCTCAAACGAAAAGATGGAACAACGGAACAGATCATTGACGTTGCTGCTAGAAAAATCACCCTGATGGATGGCGGGCAAGTGGCTAATAACTTCAGCTTTGTCTACGCTAAAGAACGACAGGTAGTCGGGTCAGACTCCTCTCCCAAAATGCGGTTAACAACGACCGATAGGAAGTACACTGTTGACGGGCAGAAAAGCGTCAACAACAGCCCGTGGAAGGAAGTAAGCTATAAGTACAACGACGGCGTTGAATATGTCTGGCTACAGGAACGCGGCGGTTTTGGCAACCCTCCAAAAGATCTCTTTGCTCCCGTGCCCGGGCATAACAATCTCTACCGAAAGGGGCTTCGCTATTTGGAAATTAAGGGCGCAAACCT
>CALIGP010000160.1 GCA_938021455.1 uncultured Lewinella sp.
TCTGTACGATCAAATACAGGATTAGACACGCGGAAAACGTTTTCACCCTGGAAGTTGAAAGTAGCACCGTCTTCAATGATCGCTACTTCAACAAGCGTGCCTGCTTGAGCGTCTACCATGATGGTAGCTTCGATAGAACCATCAGCGTTGGTACGCGAGTCAAGGATAAGAACACCGTCCGTAAATGGATCACCTTCGAAAGAGTAGAAGACTACGCCAAAATCGAACTGAGTGCCTGTGGCCGGGCCAATATCACCAGACTGGAAAAATACATCCATGGTGAACGTACCTTCTTGTGCGAAGGTGATGTCCATAAAGGCTTGGTAAGCACCGATACCCGTTGGTGACCCGTTGGAGGTAAACGCGATTTCGTCATCAGACTCCTCCGTGATTTCAGTAGTAATAATGTCCTGAAGTCCAGCTTGGAAGTTTACCAGTTCGTAACCGAAGTTACCGGCATCCCGGTTAGTAAAAAATCCAGCGAGCGGAGCGAATACGCCTTCGTCTGGAGTAGTTACGCGGTACTGGAAAGAACCACATCCGTCAACGATAGGACCGTTAGAGGGGTCATTGTCAAGAACGACAATGTCGAACATTTCGGAACTAGCAGCTTGGCCGTCGCCGTCGACGTCAAAGTCACCAGTAAGAACCATTTCCGGGATAACGAGACCCTGACATTCGTCATTCAGGGTAAGATTAATGTCGGTGATGTTGGCCAGATTGACCTCAAGCACCTGAGCCGTTAGCGTCGTGCTGAGAAGGCAGCAGAATGCGAACGTAAGCAATTGTATTGCTTGTTTCATAAGATTACGATTTAATGAGATTAAGAAAAAAAGCACCGCCCTAAAAAGTAGAGCGTAGATATGGTTAAACTTTGTCTGAGTAGGATCAGACTAGACGTAGATCACTTAAGATCGCGTAAAGCTACTGCTTTGCTATGGGTTTGACCAAGTCCGGACCAACATTTAAGAGATAAAAAACGCAAATAGTTGACATTCACTGCTCTCTGATTTCTTCTTTGCACCTGCCCCGATAGCTATCGGGGCGCAAAAGACACTAACTACTTGTTGGAACCCGCTATTTGTCGGGGATAAAGCGACTAAAAACAACCATCCCGGTCAGAGAGAATTCTCTCTAACCGGGATGATACTTCCTCAGGAAAAGGAAAAATTTAGAACCGTAGTGTTACGGTTTCTCCGATACCACATCCAACTTTGATGCGATCTCCCTCCTTGTCTCCCCGCTGGAAAGACTCACTACGTATTGGCATAGAGCCACTGTAGTTAGCAATGCGCTTATTGGCATCACCAGCAACCTCTCCGTCAACACTTTTCGCATAACGGTACTTGTCGATGGCAGCTAAAACCGCCAGGCGCTGCTGATAAGAATCTCCACAGCTACTTCCCAAACGGGCGTAGATATCACCAATGAGCAGGTAAGGCTTCCCCCAGTTACTGTTGAGCTTAGCAGCTTTGTTCGCATTTTGGCGAGCCGCACCGTACTGACGGAGCTTGCCTGACTGGATTGACGCCATCTGGTAGTAGTACTGTGCTTTTTTCTCATCGTCATCAGCAGCATCTACTGCTTCCTGGTAACGGCTGACCGCACCGGCATAGTCTCCAGACTTATAAATAAGGTCTGCATCATAAGCGGGGTTCATAGCTCGGCGATCCGCTTCATACTGAGCAGCTTTAGTGGCGTAAATAGCATCATACTGAGCCTGCATCTTGACTACGTCTTCATCTGCTTCCTCACAACCCTGTGCTTTTAGCTTGGTGATGATGTAACGAATGATTTCAAGGTCTTCCTTGTTTTCTTCGTACTTAGGCATCAGTTCATTCTTGAAGTAAGCACAGTCAAAGATCTGATCAGCGTGCTTTTGTACACTAGCGTCCAGATTTGCCTTAGCGTCTTCGTAGTACTGCTTGTAATCACCTCCTTTCTCGATGTTAGCGTCAGCAATCGCAATTCCTTTTTCGTAAAGTTCACGAACGCGGGCGTTGTCAATCTTGCCTTCACCAAAGTAGTAATCAAGCAGGGCACCAAGAGGTGGGAGTACGATATACTCAGTAGCCTCCTTGCCTTTATCCATCGCCATTTCCAGTACATCGATGGCTTCCATGCTGTAGCCGGCCATGTAGAACATATCGTATCCTTTACGACCAAGCAAGAAGGCTTCAGCGTCTGGGTAACAGTTCAGTTCTTCGTCATAGAAAGAAATCAACCGTTCCTGGTGCTCTTTCTTTTTGGCAGCATCCGTTTCTTTCTGTGCCATTGCGCCGTAGAAGAGGCGACCGTCCCGGTAGTGGAAAGGACGTCCACCATCCGCTGCGGGAGCGATGTCGTAAGCTTTCTTCCAGTTCTTGAAGGCATTACCGAATTCTTCCTCAGACATTGCCACTAGATCAGCGACCGTCTTGTTCTTAACGAAATTCCGGTAAGCAACGTGAGCATTTTCGGCTTGCTCCTTTTGGGGAGAGTCCGTCCAGTTTTCGCACTGAGCATTAGCCACGCTAAAGGAAGCGCAGAAGATCAGCATCAGGGCCAGGGTGCGACCGCCTAAAGCGGTAGCGGTACTAATGATAGTTCGCATATTTGTCTAGTTGAGTTTACGTTTGAAGAACCAGGAGTTGTCGTTCAAGGAGAACCCCGCAGTAAATTGTATGTAGTTTTCGTCAAGGATGTTTGGGACCCCAAACTTACCAATTTCTACAGCAAGATCAAGGAAGGAAACTTGTTGGCGGGGTAAGCGGAGGGGCATACCCAGTCCAAAAGTAACCGCATTACGGCGTGCCTGTACGCCATCAACGGAACGGCCATCTTCTTCGAGTCGAAGGCCGGCACGATAACGAACCCGTTTCCAGAAACGGTTATAAGAAGACGCATTCGGTATGTATTGCAGTCCAAAAGCAATTCGAGCGGCGTCCAGCAGTTCATCTGGCTGGGCGTCATTGCGGTACTGGCTGTAAGCTCGATTACCGTAATCCACACCGATAAAGATACGGTTAAGGTCTTCGAAGGCAAGCCCCACAGAATAAGTAGTTGGCAGTGTTAAAACACCTTGTTGTTGCGTTACTGAACGCAAGGTATCAGACACGAACAACTGGCCATTGGGGCTAAATCGGCGAAACAAAAGGCTGGCATCCGTGTCAACATCGTTTCCAATGTTGCCATTTACACCAACAATGATTCGCTTGCCATTAGGCACCAGATCACCATTCTTATTGGGTGTTTTAAAGTTGTAGACGTATTGGAGTCCATAACCAAGGCTGAAGCCACTGATAGCTACGTCTTCGAGAAACTCAGAGGCTAACGATTCCGGTACATCGTCAAAAGTGACAATGCGACTGTTCGTAATCTTACCAAAGTTGTAGTTCACGTTAAGACCTGCTGACAGGTAGCGGTAACGGAAAGCCGTTGACCAGGAGAAGCGATAAGCTCCACCATTCCCCTTCAGGGTGTTAGAGGTAGTACCGAAATCGGGGTCTTCGCTCTCCAGCCTAAGATCATAGCCCACCAAAGAAGTAGGTGCTAAGGAGAAGGCCATACCTGCATTCCAGGAATTCTGTTGCCGCTCGAGGTTCAGGCTGATAGGATTACGCAGAGGGAAGCCTAAGGCCAGATAACGGAGGTTACCTTGCCAGGTATTCACCGAGCCACTAGCATCAGATAAATTAGCGTTACGTGCGTAAACTCCCACCTCAAAACTTGTGGATTGCAGATTCGCCAAGCTGGCGGGGTTCTGAATGTTGAGGTGAAAAGGGTTCTGGTAAGCACTTTCCAGGCCACCCATTCCGGAAGCCACGGCGTGCACTTGATCCAGCGGGTTACCAAGACCAAAGCGGCTTAGCGGACTGTTCAGCTTAGGCCGAATGTCAACAAAGTCTGACACCAGCGTTTGGGCAGACACACTCGTAGCGCCCCAGCAGAGCAGGGCGAACAAGAGCAGCAGACTTAGTTTACGATTCGTTTTGAACATAATTAGACAATATTTGATTCAGCCCGCTTAGGACCAGGTTGGGGTGAAGTGAAAAAGGAACGCTCAGCTTACTAGCCAGGAAGTTGGCATCGCCACCCGTCAGTAGTAGTTCCAGGTCAGGGTATTGTTTTTGAAGCCGAAGGAATAGCCCTTCCGTTTCATAAACTACCCCTAACTGACCACCATGCCGAAGAGCCGAAGCCGTTGACCACCCCACCCGACCGGATGGATCCGCCGGAGGCGTATCCGGAAGCCGGGCCGTAAAGGTGTGCATTGCTTGTAGCCGCATCCGCATTCCGGGGCTGATGTTACCGCCGAGATAAGTAGCTGAGCCATCGATTAAATCGAATGTGACACAAGTACCCGCATCGACGATTAATCTTGCCGGTAAAGAAGACGTTCGGGGCGCCCCGATAGCTATCGGGGCAGGTGCAGAGGTGGTTGGAAGAGCCATGCTCCCCGCTACTACCGCTATCCGGTCTTGTCCCAGCGTCTCCATCGTGGTATAAATGGAAGAAAATGGAAGGGCCAGATCAGGCCCTAAGGCCAGCACCAGGCATTGCCCGGATTCCCATTTATCTATCCACTTTAGGGGTGGCACGTTTGCCACTGTGGAATAGATGATTTTTTTCACCCCATGGTTGGTTACCAACCGGTCCACCTCTTCCCATTCCTGGTCAGAAAAGCGGATTACCGGCCCGATCATCACCTTATCCAGGAACACTGCGGCTTTCGCTACGGTGTTTCCAATATCAATGACGAGATGATGATTCGTTGCAGTACCCATCTTACAGAGTCGGCGATAAGACGTATTTCACGGGGGTGATGGTTCTTAAGCCGGCGTTAAAAATTTGGTTTAATGCTTAAAGTGGCGAATTCCGGTCGTGACCATCGCCATTTTTCTTTCATTACATGCGGCGATGGAGTCTTTATCCCGAATGGAACCTCCGGGCTGCACTACGGCCGTTACGCCAGCTTCGTGGGCAATTTCTACACAATCACTGAAAGGAAAGAATGCATCGGAGGCCATAACGGAGCCCGCTACATCAAACCCAAAGCGGCCGGCTTTATCAATGGCCTGCTTCAGGGCATCTACCCGGCTGGTTTGGCCGCAACCCATCGAGATCATTTGCCCTGCTTTCACCAAAGCGATGGTGTTAGACTTGAGGTGCTTGGCGCATTTGTTGGCAAAGACCAGGTCAGCTACTTCCGCTTCGTTAGGCGCGCGCTCCGTAACTACCGTAAAATCATCCGCCGTCTCCGTACGCAGGTCCGTATCCTGGGCCACTACGCCGTTCAGCAGCGTCTTGAAGCTGCGGGCCCGCTGTTCCAGGTGGTGATACTGCAAAAGGATACGCTTACTCTTTTTGCTGAGGAGTTCAAGCGCAGAGTCCGTAAAGTCAGGAGCGATCAATACCTCGTAAAAAAGCTTATCTATTTCCTGAGCAGTGCCCAATTCGACCGGCTTATTGGTGATCAAAATTCCTCCGAAGGCGGAGACATTATCAGCCGCCAATGCAGCATGCCAGGCTTCCAGTTGTGAAGGGCGAACGGCCATGCCACAAGCATTGGTATGCTTTAGGATAGCGAAGGCTGGGTCCCCTTCTTCGAATTCCTGCATAATGGCCACTGCGGCGTCTATGTCTACCAGGTTGTTGTAGCTGATGTCTTTACCATTAAGCTTGGTAAACATCCCTTCCAGTCGGCCGTAAAAGGTCGCGTTCTGGTGAGGGTTTTCACCATACCGCAAAGGAGTCGTACGCATCTCAGACACCTTGAAAGTATCCAGGCCACCATCTTCGTTGAAGTAGTTAAAGATGGCCGTATCGTAATGACTGCTTACTGCAAAGGCTCGACGTGCAAGATTACGACGGTCAGTTAATTCACTTACCCCCTGCTTGTTGTCTAGTAAGTCCTGAAGGGTAGCATAGTCGTCCCGGCTGGGAACGATGACTACGTCCTGATAGTTTTTCGCTGCAGCCCGAATGAGGGCGATCCCGCCAATGTCGATTTTTTCGATAATAAGATCCTCTTCTTCTGTATTGGCGACGGTTTCCTCAAATGGATAGAGATCCACGATGATAAGATCTATCTCGGGAATATCGTACTTCGCCAATTGCCCGAGGTGATCCGGCTCCCGACGGGCGAGAATGCCTCCGTGTACTTTCGGATGAAGTGTTTTCACTCTACCATCCAGAATAGAAGGGTAACCGGTAAGCTCCTCAACCGGAACAACCTCGACACCTCGGTCACGAATAAATGTTTCCGTTCCTCCGGTGCTGTAGATGGTAACGCCCATTTGCTGAAGCGCATCAACTATTGGCCCGAGGCCATCTTTGTGATAAACGGAGACTAGAGCGGATTTGATTTTCCTGGCAGTCATATGGAGCCTTACGGTTTTGAGGCCGCGAAGATAAGCAATGATTACTCCACCCCCAATACCCAGCCTTCATGGCGAACCACGCGTTTGCGTTCTTTCGCACTTAGCCCCGCCGGTTCTGCCAGCCAATTGGATAGCCAGCCAGCCGATTGCCCCGCCTGCAGCCAGCCGATATAAGCTCGTACCTGAGCCCGATCGGGGATCTTGTCCGTTGCATTGAATTGCAGCATGCTGGGATAGATTTCAGCGTGAATGATGCACGCTCCTTCAGGGGGCAGGCTCTGGTCAAAGTCTGTTTCAAAGGGCCAAATAAAGCTACAGGAGCGCAAGGTTTCCTCCAAAAAACGTAGTTTATATAAGCGCGGCAAGCCCAGTAGAGTCTGACTCCCCACACTTCCGGCATAAGCCAGCTTCCAGGTTGGTTGCATCTTTGGTACCCGCTGCTCTACCAGTCGGCGTTCCTTCAGCACTGCTTTTTTGGTAATAACGGGGTAACGAAAATCTTTTTTAGAGCCCAAAAAAATTCCGCTCTGGCCGGAGGGGACTCCCCAAAACGGACCGCTTCCCCGACTTACCCGCCGGTTGAGTTCCGCACCTACAGCAAAGCGATTATTCCGATTAGTATCATCATCTTCCACTAACTCGTGGAATTCCTGCCAGATGTTTTTCCAGGATGATTTCTTTGGCAGTTTTAGCGCTTTCGCCAGCCCCTTGGGATAGCTGAAGGAAAAATCCCAACCAACCAGCACTCTTTTACCGGCTTTTGCCAGCGCTGACAACCTATTACGCAGGTAGCCACAACAAGCGTGACGGGTGCGGAAATAACGAATAGAGATTCGGCCTTGCGCACTTGCTTGCGCCAACCAGATAGCATCCCGGGAGGGACGAACGGGGCTTGCTCGGTTACGAGCACTCCAATCAACGGCAATAAAATGATCAAACTTAGGCAAAGGATAAAAGGCTTGTATCGCGAATGTAGCTACAGGCCTCTTAAAGCCATAATAAACGGCGTTAAGTTTGACCTCAATTATCAAGCAGAAGCACCAACAAGTGCATTCCGCTTCTCCGTGATGACGGGAGAGGTGAGGTACTCATCGTAGTCCATTAAGCTATCAATCATTCCCTTTGGCCCGATTTCAACGATTCGGTTGGTAGAAGTTTCCACCAATTTATGGTCATGGCTACTCATGATAAGATTGCCCTTAAAATCGACCAGCGCGTTGTTCATCGCCGTAATGGATTCCAGGTCAAGGTGATTTGTAGGCTCGTCCAGTAGAAGGAAGTTAGGAGAATTGAGCATCATCTTACTCAACATACACCGCACCTTTTCTCCACCGGAGAGAACACTGGAATCTTTATGAACTTCTTCTCCGGCGAAGAGCATCCGGCCCAAAAAGCCCCGGATAAACTGCTCGTCCTTATTCTGAGAATACTGCCGCAGCCATTCCACCAGGTTTAAACCATTAGCGGCCTGAAAATATTCTTCATTCTCGTTAGGGAGGTGTTCCGCCTTGATCGTTTGCCCCCACTCAATGGTTCCGGTATCCGCTTCAGCTTCACCGGCCAGGATTTCGTAGAAGGCCGTCAGGGCAGTCGCTTCATTGGCCAGCAAGGTGATTTTATCACCGCTATTCATCGTGAAGGAAATATCGGAAAAGAGAAGTGTTCCGTCAGGTGATTTTTTGCTCAGGCCGGTAACTTTCAATATCTGATCTCCTGGCGCACGTTCCGGCTGAAAAGCAATGAATGGATACTTCCTGGAACTGGGCTTGATGTCTTCAATATTTAGCTTTTCCAACGCCTTCTTTCGGCTGGTCGCCTGCTTAGATTTAGAAGCGTTTGCGCTGAATCGCTGGATAAACTCCAGCATTTCTGCCCGCTTTTGCTCCATCTTCTTGTTCTTATTAGACTGCTGCTGCAAAGCCAGTTGGCTTGATTCATACCAGAAGGTATAGTTACCCGTGTAGATCGTAGCCTGCTGGCGGTCAATATCCACGATGTGCGTACAGACCATGTCCAGGAAATAGCGGTCGTGGCTAACAATGATGATGGTATTCGGGAATCCTGCGAGGAAATCAGCGAGCCAGTGGACAGTCTTTGCGTCCAGGTCGTTCGTCGGCTCATCGAGCAGTAGCAAATCGGGGTCACCAAACAGTGCCTGAGCGAGCAGTACTTTTACCTTCTCCGGGCCACTCAACTCCTGCATCAACTTATAGTGGAGGTTTTCCTTAATGCCCATATTGGAGAGGAGCTCAGCGGCATCAGAGTCAGCCGTCCAACCACCCATTTCACCATACTTGTTCTCCAGTTCAGCGGCGCGCATGCCGTCAGCCTCAGTTGCCTCGGGGTTCATGTAGATGGCGTTCTTCTCCTGCTCCATGGCGTAGAGTTCTTCATGGCCCATCTTCACCGTATCGAGTACTGTTTGCTCTTCGAAGCCAAAGTGGTTCTGGCTCAGTACCGCCATCCGGTTACCCGGCTCCAGGCTTACGTGGCCTCTCGTAGGGTCCAAATCTCCAGATACTACCTTAAGAAAAGTAGATTTTCCGGCACCGTTGGCTCCGATTACACCATAGCAGTTACCGTGATTAAACTGCAGATTAACCTCATTAAAGAGGACGCGTTTACCAAATTGTACGGTAAGATCTGATACATTTAACATAGGACGAAGAGCTTTTTGCGGCCGCAAAATTACGGCTTTTAGTGGCGGCAATCAAATAGCGATCAAATTACCGGCATCTTCGGAAGAAATGGGCGCGGTCGCAGGTGCAGAGGGGAGAACAAAAAAGCAGGGGAAGACGGCTTGCCCTCCCCTGCTCTTATTATGTTCATTGCACCTGCGCTCCGGCGCCAGACTCTACTTAGTTGAGTTAAGAGTACTCAGCGTAAACGCCAACTACGTTAGTCTTTCTTTTACTTAATCACCTTTACGGTTTGATCTCCGATCCGAAGGAAGTATCGTCCGCGAGGCAGCGTCTTCGTCATCAATCGGATTCGCTGCTCACCTGCGGGAACGAAACCACTTACAACCCTGCGGCCAAGTACATCAGTAAGTTCGTACGTTCCATCGCGCTCCAAGGTCGTCAACACCGTCAGTTCTCCACTGAAGGGGTTCGGGAAAGTCCGGAAAACATTCCCGGCGAGACGCTCCAGCACGATAACATCGGAGAGCTGCTCACTGCCGTCAAAATCAACGGAGCGCAGGCGGTAGAATGCCCGTCTAAGCGGTGCTTCATCCTGAACCTCGTAAGCGAGCTCAGCACTACTATTACCCGCAGCTACTATTTCGTCAATTACGTTCCAAACGGCCTGTCCGTCAAGGCTTCTCTCCAACAAAAACATCTCCGTGTTCTCTTCAGAAGCGGTTGTCCAAGAGAGTTTGTTGAACTTCTCCATGGCTTTCCCCTGGAAGGAGGTCAATGTAACGGGGAGAACAAGTTCCTCGGTCAGGCAAACATCGTCCACCAGGAAGAAGCCGGTATTGCCCATTTCAAACACCAGTTCACCAGCCGTAGCTCCGGCCGGTGCCGTGGCCACACCGGTATAAGTGGCCCATCCCGAATCGTTGGGTACATCTCCGCTAGCGATTACGATCTCATCCATACCGTTGTCCCAATAGATATGAACCTGTCCGTATTCAGTGCTCAGTTTTTTCAAAGCCGTGGTAACGGTGTAAATCGACCCCGCTACGGCCGTGAAGGGCAGAGAAAGTGCATTATAGCCATCCGTACCCGGATCAGCTGATTGCCCCTCAATTCGTACTGCCAGGCTTCCGGAAGCAGCATCCGCTACGTCACGGATGTTAGCTCCGCTACAATTGTTAGCCCGGCACGTCCAGTCTGCATCCACAAACCATTCCGTGCCGTTTTCAAAACCGAAGTCAGCGGCTAGGTTAGTTCCCATACAAGCTAGTTGCGGAATCTGGCTGAATCCTTCCGTCAGACAGAAGTTATCGGCCACAACCCCGGCTCCCCCACCGGCTACGATTCCTATCTCCACACGAGTTGCCCCCGCTATTGAGATAATCCCCAACTCATAGGGCTCGAGCGCTGTCGTGGTGATGGGAATTTCTACCGCTGCGCCAACATCTGCGTTGCCGGCATCTTTGAATTTTATGGTCAGGTTCGCAAAGCCACTGGGGTCCGTTCGCTTAGCCATCACCCGCACGAGATACCCCGTTCCTACCGTTATCGGAGTATCGTCTCCGTTATTAATAAACTGCTGACCAAAACCATAGAAGCCTTGACCCGGGTCAGAAGAAAGCTCTCCGCTGCCTCCACCGTCCACTCCTTCCGTTGCATTGAAAGAGAATACAGAGCTGCTTGCGGAGTAATCGAAGTAGTTGAGGGTATTACCATTAAAGGTTCCGTTAACTGCGAGGTTTCCCGCACAACCCGGAACTTCGGGGTCTACTACGGGAGCTTCTACGAAGCAAAAATTATCCGAAATGACCGTCCCGTTATTGAAGTTGATGGCCAGCTGCACTGAAGTAGCATCTGTAGGGGCAACGCTACTAATCGCCAAATTGGTAAATCCATCTCCCGCATTTGTATTACCGCTAAAGGCAGTACCTATCTCGGCATTAGCGCCATCCCGCCAGCTGATGTAAAGACCAGCCTGGCCCACCGTAGCGTTAACGTCGGCGGTAAAGGTGTACTCTGTCCCTGCAGTTACCGCACCAATAAATTGTGCAAAGCCGGCAAAAGCACCTCCTCCTGCCGTAGCCTCTACGGCCGTAGCACTACCGTCAGGTGTTGTTGTGGTAATCGCTGCAGACCCCGTTCCCGCAGGATCGAAGTAGAAGTAATAGCCAGCGGGGAGGTCTTCTCCCATGTTGACAATCTCCATATCACCGTTAGCGGCTAAGCCAGGACATTGGGCGTAAGACAGGACGGGAGCAGCCAAACAGGCAAATAATAGTGTTACGTTAAAAATTAGAGTAGTAAATCTTTGCATTGATCTATGTTTAAGTAGGTAAAAGACGAAAAACAAATGCCATTGGTGCGGATTAATCGCGCACTGGGCCTCCAAAAAATGCTATGCTTATTCTTTGGCCAAAGTGCTATTCAGCGTTTCGAACTATGCATCATTGCAAGCTCTAATCCACTGATCAACAGACTTCTGCACATGAACCGTCCTACAACATAAAAAAAATCCCCTTACGCTGGTAGCGTAAGG
>CALIGP010000161.1 GCA_938021455.1 uncultured Lewinella sp.
TGCCTGAATGGGAAGAGGTCGCTGCCGTTGGCTGCGCCGTCGAAAACCTATGGACCAGCCTCGACTCCTATAACCTAGGTGGTTACTGGTCAAGCCCCACCTTCCTCTGTGATAGCTACGGGCAATGGCCTTCCGCTGCTGATAACGAAAAATGCATGGGCCTCTTTTACCTGGGCTATCACGAAGCACCGGACCTTCCGCGTCAGCGTGGAGAATGGGAAGAGAAGGTTACCTGGATTGAGTAACCCTTTTAACTCCAGCTACGAAGTAGCGTGTGAATACACTTGCGGCAGCTACTACCAAACTATCATACTATCCGACTACCATACTAAAAATGCGCTCCCAACTTTTCAACATCGATACTGCCCTGCTGACCAGCAACTGTGTAGTCCGCCGTTTCAGAGAAAACGAGGGGACTGTATTCCGGACACTCATCGAGCAGAATAAAGATTACCTGCAGGATCACTTCCCGATTCTGGTGGCAGAAGTTGGCGCGCAGGACGATACGGCCGAGCGTTTCCTGCGCGAACGAATTGCTGCCTGGCTACTGCAACAGGACTATGCTTTCGGCATTTGGCATAATGAGTCAACCGAGCTGATTGGCTATGTACATATTTTCGAGATCAACTGGGAAGTCCCCATGGCAGAGATCAGTTATTTCATCGATAAGGATCACATGAAACAAGGGCTCATGACCGAAGTGTTGGCCCGGGTGCTCCGTTTCGGTTTCCGCCAGCTGGAGCTCGAAAAAATTTACCTGAAGACACTGTCAGACAACTTCGCCAGCCAGCGGCTGGCCCGCCGGGTAGGCTTCAGTCGGGAAGGAGATCTCCGCAACGAGTTTCGTAAACCCGGCGGTATGATTGCCGACCTGGTTCGCTTTGGCTTTAGCCGGGAGACTTATGGGGAGTGAATTAGTCGGGTAGTATGGTAGTCGGTAGTAGCTACCGCACGTTGGAGGCTCCGCTGCAAGAGAGGCTAGATAGCCCTCTGTGTACCTCCGTGCCACCTCTGAAAACCTCTGTGGTAAAATAGGACTGCGCAGCAAACGACCAGTACCACAAGACTACTCTTTGATCAAATAGTACTCCACCGACCGTGTTTCAAAAAACACGCTTATTACTTCATCGGGCTGTTCCTGTAAAATGATGGGGACACTATTTCTACCGTCTTCGTTACGAAGGTTCTCCAGATCTGCTACTAACCGAAAATTACTGGCATTGATGCTTTCGTAATCCGTTTGAGGAACACTTACCCGTAAGCTTATGCTGGAGGGAGTAATACTGTAGCTCCCCACCTCCGGAGCGTGAACAACCGTCACCGGCACTTCAATTATTTTCTGGATGAAAGCTTCTACAGCAAGGCTGTAATTAATCTCGTTTCGGCTCAGGGTCAGTCCTTCTCCAGGCTTAGCCAAGGAGACAATCCGCCTGACGGAACTATTTACATTCTTCAACTCAAGTGCTTCGGTGGGCCAGTAAGTAACGTCTTCCAGTACATCCGTAGAGCCGCTGACGGTTACACTGTCTGGCTCCAAAACGGGTAAGTCAACGGCCATGAAACCGTTAGCAAAAGCCAGCGATATTTCCGACAAAACGGGTACCCGTTTACCTTCCTTTGGGGTGGTTAGAATAGTAACGGACTCAAAGCCAAGATTATCTACGGCCAGGGCTCCACTGGAAAGCCGGCGTTGCACCTTTTGGCGAAGTTCTGCGTTGGTGAGTCGTAAGTTGTCCCGGTTACGGATATCGATGGTTACCGGTAAGGGCCCGGGCACCAGGCTTTCCCATACGAGGTTCCAACCTGGGCCACTAACGTCTGCTTCCAACGTTTCGGGCATTCGGCCTACCAATACTCTTTCCGGATCAACGACGTACTCGAGGGTAACGTCGCGCCGGATGCTATACTCCTGCGAAAGATTCAAGATAAGCCAGAAAACGAAGGCAGCCGTCATACAAATGGCGAGTACCTTACGATCCGTCTCCGCCATTTTCGGCAGTGGGTTTCTACTTATCAGTCGCCGGAGGATAGATAGCATCGGTGAGTTCCTTAGAGATCGCGTTTTTGGTTACCCGAATATAAGTTTTATTACCGACGTTGATGGTGACGATCTTATCCTCAATTTTATCGATCCGGCCCAGAATTCCACTGGCCGTAACGACTTCTTTACCCTTTTCGAGACTATCCATAAAGGAAGATTGCTCTTTAGCCTTTTTACGCTGTGGAATGATCATGAAGAAGATCAGTACCACCAGCATGGCGATCATGAAAAAGCCGTTGGTAAATAATGATCCGCCGCCAGCAGCTTGTAGGAGAATAGAGGGCATAATTATTGTTTTTCGTTAATGACGATACCGTCCATATAGATCGTCGTCATGGCCGGGTAGGTATTGGCAATGAGGGTGACGGGCTTGCGTTGGCGGCCGTATTTGTTTTTAGTATCAAAGGCAACGCTGACGATGCCACCTTCGCCAGGGGCGATGGGTTCTTCGGGGTAATCAGGTACCGTGCAGCCGCAGGTACTGCGGGCCTTGGTGATCAATAAGGGGGTCTTCCCGGTGTTGACGAAAGCAAAATCATGCTTGACGACGACTCCTTCCTTTACTTCCCCGAAAGCATGCTCGATGAGCTCAAATTCAATTCTTGCCGTAGTAACCGTATCCGGTTCTGCTGCGCTTTCCGCTACGGGGCTGCGAATAATGGCAGCATTAGGGCCAAGCTCTTCCGGAGCTTCATATCCGGGCGCGGACGCAGGTTCAGAGGAACACCCCAACAGCAATGACCAGCAAAGAAGTGCGGCCAACGGCCGCCAGGAAACATATATCGGCAAGGGTAGAATTTTGCTTGGGGCAAATGTAGGGAGGTTTTTGGTTCTTTGGTTCGTTGGTTCGTTAGTATTTTGGAGCTACCGCACATTGGAGGCGTTGGAGGCAATCACGCCTGTAGCACCCAGCCTCCTACAAAATGCGGTAGCCACAAAAGATCAAAGAACCAAAAGACCAATTTACTCTTCGTAGGGCCGAGCCCCCGAACTCCGGATATTGACCAGTTTCTTAAGTAAGTCAAACCAAAATGGAGCCCCCAGACTAACGGCAAGGGCGGTAAGGATATAGCCGAAGAATTTTGAGAGCAAGTCTACAAGTTCAAGCTCCCGCAGGTCTACCCCTTCCCAACCGAGGCCCAGTGGTCGACGGATTTCGGCGATCTCATTGTCGAGTAGTCCTTTAAGCTCTTCGAGAGAGGTTTTAAAATCCTTATCGGAAGCACTCTCCTCCCCGGAATACAGGTAGGTCGCCGGAGCGGGTTCCTCTCCGGTGGTGATGGGTGGCTGAACGGTCTTAGAAGTTCCAAAGGGGTCCGCCGGTGCGCGATCGCCGAAGCTGGGGTCCGCGCTGTTCGGGTCGGTGGAATTCGGGGCCACTGGTTCGGTCGTTGTTGGTGTAGGATTTATCGGTGCAGGAGCAGGGACTTGTTGTGGTAGCTGATCGACCCGCTCACGAGTATTCACGTATCGCTCGGCGGCACTGGTCAGTAGCTCCAACGTTTCGGGATCCTTACTCAGGCGATCGTAGAGCGATAAGGTATCGGCGTTAAAGGTTACGGCGATGCCTAGTCCCATTAGTAGCAAGATTTTCTGAGTGTAACGCTTATACCAACCCGCGGCACGGTCCATTACGCTGTTGTACCAGTTCTGTACTTCGAGGCGGAAGAGATCGAGTTGCCCGCCGCTTTCGCGTAAAAGTTGCTTAAGGACATTGCGGAGGTCTTCATCCGGCAAAGCATCAAGTCGGGCTTCCAGATTGTTCATATCGTCTCCCTTCAGAATAACATCGAAGAGGATACTCTGAAAGGTCTCCGCGTTCATGTAGCTAGGGCCTACCGAACTTGACCGGCTGCGACCATACTGCTGAGTCAGGTGACGATAGAGGCTGTTGCGCTGGAATTCATCGACCAGAACTTCGTTCGGGTCAGAACTGGCCAGCATGTTGCGCAGTGCCTTAACTAGGTTCCGAGACCGCAAACTAAAGATTGAAGACAAAAGCTCCATCATAGTAGTAGCCAGCAAGCTGAGTAGCAGGAGGACAAAGATGATGCCAATGACGATGGTGAGAATTTGCATAGGGCGAATATAGTACGGTAGTATGGTAGTGTGGTAGTGTGGTGGTAGGATAGTCAGAGCAATCCTTTAGGTTTGCCCTGGTAGGATAGTAGATAGCATGGATATGCTTCTCGTTTTGGGTAAAACTGTGCTCACATCAAAAAAGAGGCAACTCTATTTCAATTCATTTAAAGAAAATTGCAAATGAGTAAATAGGTCTATTCTTTGCTCTCCTCCTTGCTTTCTGAGTCCCCCCTTGCACCTGCGTCCGCGCCCGAAAAAGACGTAAATCGAATCATTCTGTTTTTAGCCCTTTCCCATTATCTTTGCCGCCCAACCGATAAATTACTATTCCATGGGACGCGCATTCGAATATCGCAAAGCGGCAAAAATGAAACGCTGGGCTGGCATGGCCAAGGCTTTCACTAAAGTAGGCCGTGAAATCAACATCGCCATCAAAGAAGGCGGCCCTGACCCTGATTACAACCCCCGGCTCCGCCTGGCCATGAACAATGCCAAGGCCGTCAATATGCCTAAAAGCAATATTGAGGCAGCCATCAAACGTGCCACGGACAAAGACACCTCTGCCTACGAGGAGGTAACCTTCGAAGGCTACGGCCCCCACGGTATCGCTGTCTTTGTAGAAGCGACGACGGACAACAACAACCGGACCGTGGCCAGCATCCGCCACGCCTTCTCCAAGTACGGCGGCAACCTGGGTACGAATGGTTCTGTAGACTATATGTTTGAGCGCAAAGGGCAGTTCATCGTTAAAGCCGAAGACCTCGAAGGTAAAGACCTTGAAGAGCTCGAACTAGAGCTCATTGATGCCGGTTTAGACCGTATCGAACGAGAAGAAGACGAGGTCTCTTTTTACACTTCTTTCGAAGACTTCGCCGGTTTTGGTCCGGCCATGGAAAAACTAGACATCACGGTTAGTAAGGCAGAACTCGTTCGCCTGCCCACACACACCAAAAAACTGTCTGATTCCGAAGTCGAAGAATTGCTGGTTCTTATTGAAAAGCTGGAAGAGGATGATGATGTCTCTAACGTTTTTCATACGATGGATGATAGTGAGTAAGGTAATTGTTTAGGTAGGTGGCTTCGACAGGCTCAGCCACCGGATTATATCATGATTTACCGTCATAAATTCGCCTTAGGCGAATTTATGACGGTTCCCATCCCGCAGACCCGGTCCCTGAGCCCGTCGAAGGGACCGATTATAGGGCACCTAAATTAACTCCTTGGTTCATGCTCCCACACATCGCTGAATACCTGGCTGCAAACAGCCTCTCCGAAGCTTCCTTTCCTATACGCCTTCATTCCCCAGGCCGTATAAACATCATTGGTGAGCACACGGACTACACCGGTGGCTGGGTAATGCCCGCCGCCATCGATAAGGGGATTGAATTCTATGCCCGTAGAATTGAAGGAAGTTCCTTAGTACTTCATGCCGTCGACCTGAACAAAAGCCAAAAACTCCCCCTGCCGGTCACCGGCAAAACGGGTGAACTCTGGGTAGATTATCTCGCTGGTATCGTAGAACAGTTCCAGCAGATGGGGCAAGAAGTCCCCAGCTTGGAAATCGTCTTTGGCGGCAATGTGCCCCGCGGCTCCGGCATGAGCAGCTCTGCTGCTCTGGAAGGCGGTATGGCCTTCCTCCTCAATGAAGTACTCGTCGCCGGGCTAAGCCGCCCTGAACTGGCCCAACTCAGCCAGCGAAGCAGTAATGAGTTTATCGGTGTGCCAACCGGCATCATGGATCAGTTCGCGAGCCTTAACGGCTCGCCCGACGGCCCGATCCTGCTCAACTGCGACAGCCTCAACTTCGAACCTATTTCCGCCGAAGTCCCCGGTTATTCCTGGCTACTGGTCAACTCTATGGTCACCCACGAACTAGGAAGTAGTGAGTATCCCGTCCGTGTAGCGGAATGTCAGGAGGCATTGGAGGCTTTACAAAAAGTGTTTCCGGACCTGGAGAAACTCAGCCACGCGTCTCCCGATCAGCTTGCAGTGGTCATTAACGACCTTCGTCCCGTTGTTAGGAAGCGTGCTAACTACGTCGTTGGCGAAAACATCCGAGTCCGACAAATGGCACAGGCCCTCAAGGTCGGTAATGTCTCCAAAGCAGGAAAACTACTCAATGCCACTCATGCCGGTTTGCGCGATGATTTTCAGGTTAGCTGCGAGGAGGTGGATCTGCTACAATTCATGGCCGCCGAAAATTTCCGCGGTGCCGTTGCGGGTGCCAGGATCATGGGTGGTGGCTTTGGTGGTTGCACCATCAACCTCGTTCGGTCAACGGAGCTCAACTTTCTGAAGGCCTTTCTCAAAAACGCCTACCGGGAAGCTTACGATAAAACACCGGAGTTTTATGAGGTTAATATTGGGGCGGGGACGAAATGGTTGTAGCGCTTACTT
>CALIGP010000162.1 GCA_938021455.1 uncultured Lewinella sp.
CGGAGAGATTCTCTTTGGTCGCATGGAGCTGCCCTACAAAGGCAAAAAAACAGCGACCGGGCAGTATAAAACCGACGAAGCAACCCTGCTGGACCTCGCCGGCGAAGCACCCATCGTCGCCAAAATTCTTCGCTTCCGGAGTCTTAGTAAGCTGCTAAGCACCTACGTAGACGCACTACCTACCCTAGTCAATGAAGAGACGGGGCGCGTCCACTCCAGCTTTAACCAGACGGTAGCCGCCACTGGCCGCCTAAGTAGCGCCAACCCGAACCTGCAGAATATTCCCGTTCGGACACCGCAGGGCGCAGAGATCCGGAAGGCCTTCATTCCCCGCGACGACAAGCACGTTCTGCTAGCTTCAGATTACAGCCAGATCGAACTACGCCTCGTTGCCGCCCTGAGTGACGACAAGGGGATGGTAGAAGCCTTTCAGCAGGGAAGAGATATTCACACGGCGACCGCTGCGCTCGTCTTCGATGTTCCCTTTGAGGACGTTACCCGCGCCCAAAGAAATCAGGCCAAGACCATCAACTTCGCCATCCTCTACGGCGCCGGCGCTACCCGCCTGATGCAGCAACTGGAGATCACCCGTAAGGAAGCCGCTGCCCTGATCAAAAACTACTACGAGCGTTTCCCTGGCCTGAAGTCCTATATGGCCACCAGCGTAGAAACCGCCCGCGAAGAAGGCTACGCCATGACCCTCCTGGGCCGTAAGCGTGGTCTGCGAGACATCAACTCCAAGAGCGGACTCACCCGCTCCATCGCCGAAAGAATGGCCATGAATACCCCGATTCAAGGGACCGCTGCTGACATGATCAAGGTAGCTATGATTCGTATCGACAAGGCGCTGACGGAAGGGAATTTCAAGACTAAAATGATCATGCAGGTGCATGATGAATTGGTGTTCGACACGCCGAAAGACGAAGTCGATACCATCAAGCCCATTATCGAAGAACTGATGCGGGAGGCCATTCCGGACCTATCTGTTCCCATCGTTGTGGAGACGGATATGGGGGATAATTGGCTGGAGGCGCATTAGGGGGGGTAGTCGGTAGTATTGTAGTCTGTAGTTGGGTAGACGGTAGATGTCTAACGTAGTATCTCCACTCGTTCACCACCACTCCCCGTAAGGTTATTCCCAAAGCCAATCACTTTGTAGTTGCGTGGGGAAACGCCCTGCTCGTTGAGGTAGTTTCTAATGGTGGTTGCCCGCTCTTCGCTCAACAACTGTGCGGCGCGGCGGTCCATTTTAGCGGGTGTGTGAATACGGATTTCGAGAACCGCTGCTGAAGACTGGATTTGCCGGGCGAGCTGATCAAGACCACCGTAGCCGGCCCCATCGGGGTAGGCGGTGTTCGGAATGAAGCTGATCCCTGCAGGGATGCCAGTCGTGGGTGCTACTGCGGGCTGGCCATAAGTAGCCGGGGCGGCACGTAACTGACTGGCGGGTGGCGTGTAGCGGTTATCGTAAGTAGCGGGAGTAGCCGGTTGGCGAGCAGGAGTTGTGTAAACGGGGTCTCCCTTTGCATCCCAGGCCGGGTTCCTTGTCGGGTTTTGCGGCTGAGGGGCGGAAGGCTGCTTATACTCTGCGTTATTCAACCGCTGCAACTCTGCCTTCAAAGAGGCTATTTCGTCTAATTTTCGTTGATAGTCAGCATCCAGCTTACTGGCTTCTTCCGGCGTAAGTGGCGTTGTTCGCGGCAAGCCACGCTGCACTTCGTTCTCCCAGGCTTCGCGCTCATAGGCGCGGGGTTGCTGATTGGAGTATAGCCCGGAGCGGACCGTGGAATTCAGGCGAAGGCTGTCCTCGTAGGCCTGCGCACGTTGCTGGCGGGGATCTACCTTAGGAGCAGGCGTATAGGCCTCTCCGATACTCACCGGCCTGGTTGCTGTTGTTGGCGAAGGTGTGGTCGTTCTTCTGGTAGGTTCTTCCCAACGATGATCACTTCCCCGGTTACGATTTCTAATCTTCTCGTCCTGCTGCTGGCGGAATTTTGCTTTCATCCGTTCCAACTCCGCCAATTCTTCGGCGTAGCGATCCCGAGTGCTGCCCCCTTTAGAGGTAGTTGTAGGAGGTAGTGTGTCTCCTGCTGGGCGCTGCGCCCGGTTAAATTGATTCCGTAGTTCCAGCAGCTCGTCGTCGGGCTGGACTAAGGATTGTTCGTAGCGCCGGCGCTCACCGTCCAGCCGTTGCAGTTCTCGTTGACGGCGAGCAATACCCACCTCTAATTCTTTGCGTTCAGGAGAAATTTCTTGAATGGGTGAGTCCACAGTTGCCGCCAGGCTACCGCTTTGCGTATTTGCCATGGAAGGCAGACTACCATCAGCCACCAGCTTTTCTCCATCCCGTACATACAGGGCGTACCGTTGCAATGCATCCGGACGGATGCGCAGATCCCAGCCTTGTTCAAAAGCGACCAAGGCCGTAGCCTCGCCCGGCAAGGGCGGTGATGGGAGGTGCCCCCGAAAAAGGGCGGAAGGTTGGATTCTTGCGTCAGTAGGCAGCGCCATACTGAGGAGCTGCTCTTTTTGTCCCGTCTGCTGAGAAACAACGATGGCCTCCGCAGCCGGGTCGGTGCCAGAAGGCAGTTGGCTAAACTGTTGAATCTCGGCGGGGATGCTAACCAGCGTAGCCCCCAGATGCAGGTCGTCTTGACGGAACCATTGGGCTCCCCGGCGGAAATAAAGGGTGCGACCGTCGGAAGCCAGTCCGGGGGATGTTTCGTTGTCCTGGCTATTGAGCAGCCGAAGTTCTCTGGCGTCTCCCCACTGGCCATTAGGCAGGGCGTCACGAAAGAAGAGGTCTAGTTGTCCGCCATCGCCGTAAGCGCTATAGATCAACCGCAGGGCATTGGGATCAAAAGTTAGATCAAATCGTGGGCCAGCCTCTTGGGGCAAAGGCCAGCTTTCAAGAATTCTCCAGTTGCGGCCACTCACTTCCAGAAGATCCACAAAGTTGCTTGCGCCAGTACGGAGTACGGCTAGCCGGTTTCCATCGGGGCTGAAAGCAAGGGCGCGGTCATGCGCAAAGGAATTGATCGGAGAGCCCGGATTCAGTACTCGCCCCCAACTACCATCAGCGTACCGGGGACGCACCCAGATGTCGGCGGCATTGTCCGTTCCTTTATTATTGACGAAATCCGGACGAGTAAAGAAAAGTTCCGTGCCATCGGGTCGTAAAACCGGATCCTTTTCCCGCGGTTGATTACCATTTTCCAGCGATGACTGAGCCGATAGACCTACTGTGATGAGACACAGTAGGGCCAGAAACAGAAGCTTTGTATGATTAGGGATGGTTGGCATGACGAATAGCTTAGGCAATCGTTGGACGCATAATATACGCCAAGGTCAACTGACTGTACAACTAAAATACGTTTCAAAGGGCGCCGGAGTTGTCCGTAAAGCCTTATGCTTTTGTGAAAATTATCCTTCACTGATCGTTCCCGCTTGGGTAAAAAGAAGAAAACTAAATGTCAAAGTCGACGTAAACCTCGGGCGTAGTGGGGTGTGACTGACAAGCCAGGATGTAGCCTTCGGCAATTTCGTCGTCGTCAATGGCAAAGCAAACATCCATTTTCACGCCTCCCTTAGTCACCTTGGCCATACAGGTGCTACAGGCGCCCGCGAGACAGCTGTAGGGCGGAGCAGCTCCACTCTCCAATAAGCCGTCCAGAATAGTCTGGCCGGACTTGAGGGTTACTTCAATGTCTTTACCCGCAAGCTTTGCAAAGACCTGGCCACCGACTACTGCGTCCGTGGAAGTCTTTACTTTCTTAACGTCGTTAGCGGAAACAAAGCGCTCCGCATTGATGAATTCTTTATGGACGCCCAGGCCAAGCAGCGCTTGCTCAACGTTATCGATCATCTTTCCGGGGCCACAGATATAATACTGCTTATCGGATACCTTTCCGGGGTTAGCGGTCATAAACC
>CALIGP010000163.1 GCA_938021455.1 uncultured Lewinella sp.
CCTTGCTTTAATCTGCTCCAATTCTTCGGTGGTGTAGCTGAACTCGGCGTAGAGATGTTCCCGGGCGGGCCGCTTGAAGATGATTTGGGCTGATTTGTCCCAGACCACATATTCATCCCCAATCAAATTGATGAGCTGGACCATCGGGATCGGGTCCAGTGCTGAAAACATGCTCCCGCCGAAAATGGTGCCCACGTAGTTCATATTCTTGTAGCTAAGGGGAAGCTTGACGTTTACCTGAAGCAGGTCATCAGAAACCGATTGTATCCGGGCGGTACTGCGACGATACATCGGCGATAGGTTAAATCCATATTTGAACAGGCGGGCTTCGCCGACGTACTTTGCGCCGTATTTAGCCAATGATTGGTAGAAGGACATGGGGTCAAGTTACTACGAAGGGACTTTAATGGAGAGTTGAAGGGTGGCTGCAGTGTAATGCTCTACTACAGAATCCCCATCTGCCCCAACTCCAGGGGAACTTTAGTACCGCCGTTGGCAATCGACTGATAAATAGCTTCCACGATGATCATGTCACGCTTACCCATTTCTCCGGGAGCAAGGTTCTTGTCGCCGAAGAGGAGGTGGCGGGCGAAGCCGTCCATCTGCAGCGCCTGCTGGCGCTGGTGGTCGAACTTAATTTCGTGTCCTTCGGAGGTGCGGCCGCTGAGCGGGCCATAGTTGTTAGCGGGGTTCAGCTCGAACCAGCCCTTATCACAGGCCGAATACAAACGGTTTCCGCTGGAGTTGTGGGAGGTGTAGATGTTTCCCACTGCGCCATTGGGGAAAGTGAATTGCGCCGTAATGGTCTCGTCCGTATCCTTGAAGTAGTCTGGACGAGTACTGAATTCCTGAGCGGAGACCGAAGTCGGGTTCATGCCGGAGCCATAGATCGCACTCTGGATGGCATAGACGCCCATATTCATGAGGGCCCCACCGCCGGAAAGCGAGCGGTCCAGCCGCCACTGGCCGGGACTCCCCTGGGAGTTGTAAGCTGCATCAGCGGAGATATAACGGACGTCGCCGAAGGTCTTCTCGGCCACCATTCGCTGCACTTCCTGGGTGTAGGGCTCGTAGTGCAGGCGGTAACCGACCTGCAGTTTGACCTTGTTGTCCGCACAAGCCTTAATGATAGCGTCGCATTCTTCGACGCTGACGGCCATCGGTTTTTCGCAGATGACGTGCTTGCCCGCGCGGGCTGCGCGGATGCAAAAGTCTGCGTGCATACTGTTCGGAAGTACGACGTAGATGATGTCAATGTCTTTGTTCGAGGCGACCTGGTCAAAGGTGTCGTAAGAGTAGATGTTCTCATCTTTGAGGGCATACTTTGTCTTCCAGGCTGCGGCCTTCTCTGGCGTACCCGTCACGATCCCCGCCAGGTAGCAGTGCTCGGTCTCTTGCAGTGAGGGCGCCAGTTGGTATTCGCTGTAGCGGCCAAGGCCGACGAGGGCGATGCCCAGTTTTTTGTCTTTGTCGGTTTGGGCGCAGGCAGCGCCCGTGAGGGCGAGGGCCCCGAGTCCGGTGGCGAGGGTGCGGTTGAATTGGCGGCGGGAGAGGTTTTTCATGAGGGTAAGATAATGGCCACCTGGCTAATACTGGTGGTTGCCCTGGCCATTGCTGCAATAGACCTTTCTCAGCACCTGCGTGCGCGTCTCCTCATTCTCGCTGGTCGCTACCTACCGAACTTTCATCACTTTCTGCGTTAGCACCGGCTGCCCGTCACCGGCCAAACGAAGCACAAATATGCCCGTGACGGGAAGTTGACGTAGGTCTATCTGGTCGCTATTCAGCTTCCCCTGGGCGGCTATCCGACCGGTAAAATCGATAAGCGTGTATTCCGTGTAGCCAGCGGGGAGGTGGTCAATGTATAGGACGTCCGAAACGGGAACGGGCCGCAGCAGGATGCCGGCGGCTTCCGCCGCCGGATTACGGGAACTGACGGAAGTACCCGAGCAACCGAGCCTTAGCTCCGAAATGGACACCCAGGGACCATCATAAGTAGCCGCGCCGGTGACGGTCAGCTTGATATAGCGATACACCTGCTCCGAAAACTCGCGGTCAATGGAGCTGCCGCCGGCCTGGTTGTCGGTAGCATCTACCAACGTGACGAAGGTTCCGTCTGGCTCGTTACTGCCCTCGAGTAGGAACTGATAATCCCGCTCCTGGTGCGGGGTCAGGCTTACCTCGTTGATGGAAAAGGCTGCCCCAAGGTCAACGACCAGGAACTGTGGAAAGCCTTCTGCTGACCAGCGATTGTCATTGTTTTCATCGATTACGTTGGTTACTGCGTTATCCGCATTTTGCTCCGTACTAAAGCTACTGATAGTTCCCTCCACGGCTACATTCGTTCCCTGCGGACAATCGGCCGGAGAAATCGTACCTACCTGTCGAATGGCAATCTCCCGTGAAAGTCCCATCCCCGCTACCGTGATGGTGCCAGCGCGTTCCTGGCTGCTGAGGTTAGCGGTTAGGGTAACTTGAATCACGCCATTTTCAGTGCCACTACTGGGGGAGAGGCTGATCCAGTCCTGATCCGCCGTGGCGGCCCAGTCTAGGTTGCGGGCCGTTACGTTGACCGATTGGCTACCGCCCTCCGCCGGGAATACGTTCGTGCCGCCGACACTAAGGCTGTTGGCTGCAACACCACTGTGGCCATCGGCATCCAGATAAGAAACGCCTACGCCATTGCCTACGTCATCATTGATGATGGGGCGAAACTGCTCACTTCCGCTGGCACCGTCGACTTCGTGCGCGCCAATGTCCCGGCCAGTAGCCGGGCGGGTAAGGCCACGGACATCGAGTTCTACCTCGTCGATGTAGGCATCGCCGGCTGCGCCAGCGACCAGGCCATCAGCTACGGGGAGGAATATTTCTCCGTCAGACGAGAAGCTTTCGTCGCCGACCGTAATACCCGCATTGGTGATGCCGACGGGGGAGCCACCGAAGAGGTTGTTGACGTAAGTCATACCTGCGCCCGTGTCAGTAATGTCTCCCCCAACGAGTTGCCCACGGGTGCTGTACACCAGGTTGTGAGCGATGATGCCGGTGGATACGTGGGTGTGGCGATCATTAAAGTAAATGGGGTCTTCGGCGTCATAAATGGTGTTGAAGGCGATCACTATATCATCTACCCGTTGGTAACCGTTGCTGTTACCGCCGGAAGCGGCATCGCCCGCTACAATTGTGATGCCGTTGTTCCAGGGATCGTTATCATTGACCAGTCCGGACATATAGTTGTTTACAATCACGTGGTCGCGGTCAGTTACCCGGATGCCACCGGATTTTGCTTTTCCTTCGCCAAGAAAAAAGTTACCCTCCACGCGGGCGCGGGCACCGTGCCGGAGCACCAGTGATCCCCGGCTACCCCGAAAAGTATTATGTAGATAGCGGTTCTCCGCGCTCTTGTTAGAGATGATCTCGTTCTCCCCGTCAGTAGACTGAAAGTAATTATGCTCCACCGTGACCCGAGCGTTAACGGTTTGGTTTCCACTGGAACCAATCCGGATGGTCTCGCTGTCGCCAGAGTTCGTGGTGAAGTCGTCCTTTGCCGTGACGTTGTAGAAGTAGTTGTTGCGGATGATGTGATCAGCGGTAGTCTCTCCCTGGCTGGCCAGTTCCACCAGAATCATTACGCCCGTACTGTTCTTGTTCTGGAAGGTGCAGTTCTCCACAATGTTACGTTGACCGCGGAGGACGATCCAGCGGCTCTTATCCGGCGCCGTGGTAAACAGATTGTCAAAGGCGCAATCCCGGATAATGCAATCCGTACACAAATCGGTGCTGGAGCCACTGCGACGGGTTTCTACGTGGTTGTTCGTGCCGATGCCTTCCCGCCAGTAGAAGCCTTCTACGATCAAGTGGGTAACGTATATTTTCATGGGGGATTCACCCGTGAAGATGACGCCACCGGGGGTCTCCGCTTTCAGCACGATGGGCGCTTCGGCGGTGCCGAAGAAGCGGATGAAGTTGACCTCCTGGTTGGTGTAGGTCCCGTTTTTCCAGATGACGGTGTCTCCGGGGACCAGAGTAAGGTCTTCTATATCATCAGCTGAATTGATGGGATAGTTGGTGGCTCCGAGGGATAGCGAAGTACAGAGCGCTGCCAGTAGGAGAATCAAATAGCTTGGAGGAGAGAACGGAAAGGATTTCGTGGAGTACATGATCTTTTGGGTTAATACGCAGAAGTGATTCCAAAAGTAGGGAAAATTGGTTGACCAATTTGTCCCGGTGACAACTTTAGCCTACTTTTTCTGTAAAAACAGAAGTACCATTCGGAAGACTTAGTGGGCGCCGCGCGCAGGTGCGTGGGAGGTTAAGGGCAGTGTAGGGTGTTTAGTTTAAAGCGTAAGCTCGAGCGCTTTTGTCGTTTCGTATGCAAGCTAATTGACGAGTAAATTTATTGTCTCACTAGCTTTTGCCCTCTTTGCATAATCCAATGCTGTTTCGTTGTCGTTATCGACAATAGCGGGATTGATTAGGCCCAGCTTTAGGATGTAAGCAATCAGTTCACTGTTGTTCTCACGGGCTGCGTAGTGAAGAAGAGTACGCCCATTCAAGCATTGGCTACTGGGGTCCACTTCGTATTTCAACAGAAGATTGAGCATTTCAACAGACCGCACGCCATGAATTGTTGTGCAACTCCTAAGTGGGTTTGTATCTCTCGTGTCAACTACAGCTCCTTTGGATAGTAATAACTCAACAGTCTTAGTGTCATCCTCACCGGTAACGTAGTTTAGAAAGCTATCGTTTTCTCCATCCGTTGCGTTAATATCGGCACCGTATTGGATCATTAGTTTTGTTAATGCAAAGGTTCGGTCTTCGCAGAAGGCGAGGTTAGTAATCGCCGCATCAGTATCGCAATCAAAATTTGGGTCAGCACCATCTTTAAGTAGCTTTTCTAATAAAGCCAGGTCGCACTCTTCTGTAGCTAAGCAGATAAGATGGTTTTTAGTCATTTTCTGGTAGGGTAGGTATAAATCCCCCTCAACTAAGCCGTAGGAGGATACATCATAACCCGCTATTTTTTGAATAGTCTTGACCGGTTCACCTGAAAGTGCCGGTGTTGATTCTTGAGCATTTGAGCAGCTGAAAACCGATTGGGTAATGAGGAAAATCGTAATTAGACGGGAATAGGTCACTCAGACAGGTTTTTCTAGGTGAATGTAAATAACGGTACTTGGCGGTATTTTTTTCGCGGATATTTGTCAGGAGCTAAATGTCTTTAGACGTGGCGTGTACTTGAGCGTTTCTATGCTAGGCGTACTCACTCTTCCAACAACCCCCTTAACTCATTCAACTTCATCATACACTCAATCGGTGTCATGTTATTGATGTTGATCTCTTCCAGAGCGGCCTTAATGCGGCCGGCGGTAGGGTCCACCGTTTCGAAGATGGAGAGCTGAGGGGCGGGCTGAGAGAAGGTGGAAGCGGCGACGGGACGAGCCTGAGGGGCATCCCCACTTTGCTCTTTTGTCCCTTCCATTGCACCTGCGTTTGCGCCGGAAACCTCTGCGCCCTGACTCCCTGACTGCTTGACTCCCTGACTATCTGACTGTATATGCTGTGATTCCAACTGCGCCAAAATATCCGTCGCCCGCCTCACGATCTCTCGCGGCATGCCCGCCATCTGGGCTACGTGGATACCGAAACTGTGATTGGAGCCGCCGGGGACCAATTTGCGTAAGAAGATAATCTTATTGCCATGCTCTTTGATGGCAACGTTGAAATTATTGATGCGCTCCAATCGGTCACCCAACTCGTTGAGCTCGTGGTAGTGAGTGGCGAACAATGTCTTGGGCCGCGTATTACCGTTGCTGTGCAAATACTCGGCAATGGCCCAGGCGATGCTGATACCGTCAAAAGTAGACGTGCCTCGTCCGATCTCGTCGAGCAGAATCAGGCTGCGATCCGTGATGTTGTTCATGATGCTCGCCGTCTCGTTCATTTCTACCATGAAGGTCGACTCACCGGAACTGATGTTGTCGCTGGCCCCCACGCGGGTAAATACCCGGTCGATGAGGCCGAGGCGAACGCGCTCGGCGGGTACGAAACTACCCATCTGCGCCATGAGGCAGATCAACGCCGTCTGCCGTAGCAGGGCCGATTTACCACTCATGTTCGGACCAGTGATCATGATGATCTGCTGGCCATCGGGGTCGAGATTGACGTCGTTCGGGACGTACTGCTCACCCACCGCCAGCTGTTTTTCGATGACGGGGTGGCGGCCCTGGACGATCTCGATGTCTTTGCTTTCGTCCAGCACTGGCTCCACGTAGCGGTTGCGGTTGGCGAGCTTGGCGAAGCTGAGCAGGCAGTCGAGCTGGCCCACCAGACCAGCGTTATGCTGCACGGGAGAGATGAACTGTTGCAGCCAAACGACAAGCTCTTCATAAAGCTCTTCCTCCCGCTGTAAGATCTTGTCTTCGGCGTTGAGGATTTTGTCTTCCAGCACCTTCAACTCCTCGGTGATATAGCGTTCGGCGTTGGTGAGCGTTTGCTTGCGCGTCCACTCTTCCGGGGCCTGGTCTTTGTATTTGTTAGTCACCTCCAGGTAGTAACCGAAGACGTTGTTGAAGCCGATCTTCAGGCTGCTGATGCCCGTCCGCTCCGCTTCCCGTTGCTGGATGCCGGCGAGCATGGATTTGCCATTGCGCGTGATGTCGCGCAACTCGTCGAGGTCGGGGTCGAAACCATCGGCGATGACGCCGCCCTTGTGCAGGTTGACGGCCGGAGATTCCATCAGCTGACGGTCGATCTCATCGCAGACGGAGGGGAGGGCGTCAAGCTTAGCGGCTAGCTGAGTGAGGGTCTCGTTGCCGGTGTTTTCTAGTAGCGTCTTGATGGGCCCGAGGGCAGAGAGTGCACCGGCCAGGGCACGAATTTCGCGGGGATTGATCTTGCCCAGCGGTACCTTGGAGATGAGCCGTTCGAGGTCACCGATTTTGCGGAGGTGCTCGTCGAGGTCCTGCAGCAGAACTGCGTCTTCGACGAAGGCCCGCACAACGGTGTGCCGACGTTTGATGGCTTCGTGATCGAGCAACGGCAGCACGACCCACTTGCGCAGCAGTCGGCCGCCCATGGGCGTCACGGTCTGGTCCATGACCTGTACCAGTGGTACGCCATTGTCGTGGGGAGAGTGTAGTAACTCCAGGTTACGAATCGTGAATCGATCCAGCCAGACGTAGCGGTCGTTGGCCAGCCGATTGATGCGGGTGATGTGCTGGAGGTTCTTATTCTCCTTTGTTTCGAGGTAGTGTAGGATGGCACCGGCGGCGACCTGGTCCAGTTCCATTTTTTCGATGCCGAAGCCCTTGAGACTAGCCGCATTTAATTGCTTGAGCAGCTT
>CALIGP010000164.1 GCA_938021455.1 uncultured Lewinella sp.
TCGGCTTTGTCTTTAGCACCTACATCGATAAAGATGTTGTGAATCTGCGCTTGCAGTTTGGCTTCATCACCCCGGCGGGTATGGATGGCTGGCCAACCAAAGACGCCACGGACGATACCCTTGGTGCCATGAATGTTGACACGCTTGGAGGGAGCGATCTGGTGGTCGCTGCCGCCATTGCGGATGACATTGATGAACCCGTTATCGGAGATATAGTGCACAAACCAGCTGATCTCATCGGAATGCCCTTCGATGACGACCCGGTAATCTTTGCCAGGGTTGATTACACCATAGGCCGTCCCATAATTATCCAGTCCAACTTCGTCAACGTAGGGGCGGATATATTCCAGCCATAGCTTTTGACCTGCAGACTCAAAGCCCGTAGGCGAAGCGTTATTCAGGTAATTGTTGAGAAATTTTTCAGATTGCTTGGTAAGGGTAGCCATGAAGTAGTTGAAAATTTGTTCAAGTCAAGAAAACACTTTCACTTGTTGGTAGTGTCTTTTTGTTTTCCAGATGAGGCGCACACGCAGGTGCAAAGAAAAGGTAAAAAGCAATGGGGTGTCGGGATGGTCACTTTCAGCCTGCCAGGAAAGCTTCACTCCAGGCTCTGGGGTCTTCCCGCCAGGTAGCCAGTGCCTGGGCTTCTTCTTTAGAGATATAACCTGTGGCCGCGGCTTCTTGAAGTAGCTTACCGTAACCACTAATGGTGCTCAATTGTACATCTGCTAATTGGAAGGCACGAACCGCTGCGGGAAACTCGTAACTAAAAATAGCAACTGCCCCGGCAATGTCTCCCCCAGCTGTTTTGAGGGCGTCAATGGCCTTTAGGGAGGATCCTCCCGTTGAGATCAGGTCTTCTACTACCAGGTAACGTTGGCCTGATTCTACCCGGCCTTCGATCTGATTTTGCCTACCGTGTTCTTTCGCTTTCGATCTGATGTAAACGAAAGGGAGGTTAAGCCGGTCAGCGAGTAAGGCACCGTGTGGTATGCCTGCAGTAGCTACGCCGGCAATTCCTTCAATGTTGGTGAAAGCCGAAGCCAGCTCTTCAAGCCCGTCAATTACTTCTGACCGTATAGAAGGGTAGGAGAGGAGTACTCGGTTATCACAGTAGATAGGCGACCGCAAACCACTTGCCCAGGTGAAGGGAGAGGCTGGCTGGAGCTTCACGGCACCAGCTTCCAATAAACGGCGGGCAATTTTTTCGGCAGTAGTCATAAGCGGGTTTAATTTGGGGCTGGCGCAACTTCAGATCAAGCTGACAACCTGTAACTTGCAGGCCATCAGTAACTCAATTTTTCGCCGCAAATGTACGTAATCTACATCAACGAACGCCCTCTCACCCTGCTATCTGAAGAGGAACACCGCACCCGCGTCCGCGCCTCCAATAATATAAGCCCCAAAACGCACCTCGTAGCTCGCTATATTGGCAAGCCCCGAACCCTCCTGAATTATGCAGACATGCTTGAAAAGGGAAGTCCCAAAGTTACTTCTGTGGACATCGTGGGCAAAGACTTAGATTCATTGTGGGAAGCTTTCAAAAGCCATTATCGATGGGTCCCGGCAGCAGGTGGTGTGGTTTCTCCAAGAGGAAATAAAGGACAGGTTCTGTTCATTTTTAGACGTGGATATTGGGATCTCCCCAAGGGTAAAATTGATGATGGGGAAGACGCACCTACCGCTGCATTGAGAGAGGTGATGGAGGAGACAGGAGTGCATGATTTAGTGCTTGGGGAGTCGCTTCCAATGACATATCATACCTATCGAAACAGAAAGGAAAAGCGAATTCTGAAGCCCACTTTCTGGTTCAGAATGAGCGCTGCGCCAACGGTTTTAATACCTCAGAAAGAAGAAGATATTGAGCTGGCGGAATGGAGAACAATAGGCGAAATTCTAGACGAGGATGCTCCTTTTTATAAGAGCCTCTACTGGCTTGTTGGTCAGGTTCTTGACCCTGCTTAGGGGCTCTCAAAAGGGCTGATTTTTATTTTTGGGTAGGGGTGAAAATAGCACAGGAAGGCCTTTTTCGGGGGGACAAAACCCTTTGTCGAAGTCACGTGACGATTCATGAGAGATAAATAATCGTGCTGTAGCTCTAGAAGGTAAATGATTGGTGTTATATTTGTATTCGTAGGCAGTCTGATTTTAGGGCCGCCTACAAACGTTTAAATTGTTACCGACCTAGAGTAATCATAATCTTTTAGAGAAATTTTGTCTTTCATTTAATGAGCTGGCTTGTTTGTAAGCCGCTGTTTATCAAGGAATTATTATTTCTTTTGGGTTTTCTCTAAGTCTTTACCATTTCGGTGGTTTAGTGACAGTCTCTACGTGTTTTTTTAACTCTCAATGAAAAACTTAAATCTTAGATATCGATCCTTTCTGTTCTCAGACTTGGTCGATTTGTTACCTGATTTTCTCCTAGAGATGGCCCTTCAGGCAACTTTTTTTAGACGTCCGCGCTCATGAATACAATATTCAACTACTCTTCTATCAATATTTTTGGTCAAGCCCCCCGAAATAGAAATCTCATGACTTCAATTCGATTCCTAAGAACAAGAGAGAAAGTCTCTGTTGTTTTTCTTAGTCTACTCTTCCTGTTGTTGAGTGGAACTTTGAGTGCACAGGTGGTTGTAACCGCTGCTTCATCTTGTTCAGACCTTATGGGCGTCCAGGCTGATGCTAATCAGTACTATGTTGACGTTACGGGAGTAACAAATGATACTGCGACTACGGTAACTTCTTTTGAGGTTACGATCGCAGGTATGACACAAACATTTTCTGGAGCGCCACTTACTTTCGGTCCCTTTAACCATAGTGGTTCAGGAGGTGCTGTACAGGTGGTTACGGCAGATGATAATTCTAATGCAGGAGCATCAGGAACTACAGAGGTGCCCGAACTCCTTTGTGGTGTTCGTCCAGATGGAGGTCAAGCCTCTGGTGGATTTTGTATGGTGACCGATGACCCTGACGAACCTACCGGAGCAATTTTGGTCCAGTCAGAGCCTGGAACATTTATGGCAGGAGGCTCTAGTGGTCAAGTGCAAACTTATGTATTGGTAGATGATTCGGGCATCATCGTACAATCAAATATGACCGGCTTGTTTACAGGTCTTGACAGCGATACGTTTATGGTATATGCTGTAAACTTTCGTGATGGTGAAACGGTAGACCAATTTTTAATTCCAGGCAGCTCTTTCGATCCTGTACAGGAAGCATTTGATGGAATGACAACGGGCACTGACCTTGACAATGCCTGTTACACAATATGTGATGCTGCACCAGTTCCCGTAAATTGTATGAGCATCGGCTCAACAGTGTTTACGGATAATGATAATAATGCCATGTACGATCCGGGAGCCGGTGAAATGGGTATTGCAGGTGTTACGGTGGAGCTTTTTGCGGTGTCTTCCACAGGAATGGCAGATAGCTTAGTTGCCACTACAACAACCGATCCGGATGGTAATTACTTCTTCGGCGGACTTGATGAAGGAATGTACGTTGTTTCTATTCCTACTACCCCAACGGACTACCCTACTAGTTCTACGGATGCAGCCACCCCAGATGATGCCACCCCGGATGATACGGATAGTGGTATCCAAGCGATGTCTGGCGATCCAGTGATGAGTGGTATAATTACGCTCACGGCCCAAATGGAGCCAACGGGTACTGATGAAAGTGGCACCGGAGGCGATCAGGATGATAATGTATTTACGGCCTCGGCTACCAGTGATGATGATGCTAACGGAGATATGACCGTTGACTTTGGTTTTGCACCGACCTTTGACTTAGCGTTAACAAAAATGCTCGCCATGGGCCAAAGCGCTATGGTAATGCCTGGAGACGAAGTGACCTTTACTATTGAAGTTACTAACCAGGGAGGAATTGCTGCTGCTAATGTTGTGCTTACAGATTACTATCCTACTGGGTTTGTGTTTGATGCAACCTTGCCAGCCAATATGGCGGCTGGTGTGGCTGGTTGGAATGATGCTGGCCCTAATGCAACGGTAACTTTACCAGGAACAATTGCGGTTGGCGGAAGTACTACCGTTGATATTGTTTTGATTGTTGGTCCAGGTACTGATGGAGAGTCATTAGTAAACGTTGCAGAAATCTCTGCAGCAACGGATCCTAATGGTAACGTCCTGCCGGATGCGGATTCTGATCCTAACACAACGAATGGTGACGACGCAGGCGGTGCAGTTGATACGGCCTCTGACGATGTTATTGATGGTGACGGAACTGGAGTACCTGGTGATACCGACCCCACAACGGATGAGGATGATTCAGATCCTGCTCAGGTAATGGTCAATATGTTTGACCTTGCGTTGACTAAGGTTGTAACTACTCCTGCTGACGGCATGGTAATGCCTGGCGATGAAGTGACCTTTACGATTACGGTCTTCAATCAAGGCATGGTAAACGCTGACAGCATCGTAATTACTGATTACGTACCAGCGGGTCTGAGTTTTGATGCTACCCAAGCGGACAATGCTGCTGCCGGTTGGGCAGCAGACTCGACCAACACCTTAAGAGTAGCTGATGGAGATCTTCCTGTGGACGGATTAGCCCCTGGCGCGATGGTTACGGTTGATATCGTACTGACCGTTGATGGCGGTACGGATGGCGAAAGCCTGATCAACGTTGCGGAGATTAGTGCTGCTACGGATAACCAAGGTGGAGCCGTTGAAGACGTTGATTCTACTCCGGATGATATAGATGATAACGATGCTGGTGGTGAACCAGATTCTCCTTCTGACGATGTAGTTAGTGGAGATGGAACTGGTGCTCCCGGAGATACGGATCCTAACACGGATGAGGATGACGCTGACCCGGCTTTAATAACGGTTGCGCCATTTGACTTAGCTTTAACTAAGGTTGTAACTACTCCTGCTGATGGCATGGTAATGCCTGGCGATGAAGTAACCTTTACCATTACGGTCTTCAACCAGGG
>CALIGP010000165.1 GCA_938021455.1 uncultured Lewinella sp.
GTTGCGATCAAAGGCAATCAACCGCGCAACGGACGGGGAACCAGTTAGGTCAATGGAGCCAATACGGTCGGTGTTGTCATCGCCGGGCCTGCCGTCGTTGAAGTTATAGTATGCGGTCAGGCCCTCCTCATTTCCGTTCACTTCTCGGTTACGGGAGTCATTAATTTCCTCAGCGGAGCGGGCGTAGTTCCAGGTCCGGACTTCATCCATTTGGCCATTATAAATACCGCCGAAGCCCGCTTCCGTACAACCGCTTGCGCCTAATTGAAGGGAAGCTGCGTTGGCTAAATTTATGTCAGATTCTCGAAAATCACGGAAGGATTCTCGGGTGCCATCTACATAAAGCGTGTAAGTGTTTCCTTCCCGTGTAATCACCAGATGGTGCCAGTTGTCGTCATTGATGATGGTCTCAGACAATAAAGCAAGACCTTGTTCACAGTCATCCGGAATAAGTGTCATTCTGGTTTTACCGCCAGGATCCAAGGTGAGGTACCAGAAATTTTTATCGCAGTTACATCCCTCCCGTTTACTGGCTAAGGGGATGTGAGAATTTGCGGGGCTGTCTACCGTTTGGGAGGTTTTTACCATCACCTCAAAGGTGAAATCGTTTGTGCCAAAGTTGCCTTGATTCGGACCGATATCTATATGATCATCCACCCCATCAAAAGCAATAGCTGGGTTGTCACAGGCGGGTAAGGTTTCTTCCAGTGTAATTTCGAAATTGCCCCTTGAATTATCGACCTCGGGCTGGTTGTATCCATCAACGACCAGGAAGTACTGCGCGCCTGGTGTCAGGTCCGAAACGGTCAGGTAACTTTGGGTCCGTACCGGGCAAAGCTCTTCTCCGTCATCGTTATACCCCAGGAGGACGTAGCTCGAATAATCATTGCAGTTTGCCGCTCGGTAAATGGCCAGCTCGGTGTCGAAGTCCGTGGAGCCACAGGTAGTGGCCGTCACTGTGCCGGAAGCGGGTGCCCGGAAGGTGAACCATACGCTGGCTCTGAGGCCGTTATCATTTGGTTGGATGATGGATTCTAAAGGTTCAAGTACCGCGTTCACATTTGAAAATCCGGTTTGTGGGATGCCGTTTACCGGAAGTGCAATGGCATCACATGGTTGGTCATTTGCCGGGGGAACGATTGGAGGGGTGTATTCGTAGTAGTAGACTCGACCCTTTGTGTTACTATTCTCTCTAAATGACGACCCAACAATTAGCTTGCGGCCATCGTGTGATAAAGACAATGCATCACCAAAGCGTTCAGATCCATGGGTGCCTTTAAGCTCTTCACCTCTTTGCACCCATGCACCATCTACCAGGTCATAGGTGTAAACTTCACCTGTCAGACTTGATTGGCCTACAAATGCTTTATCCGCCCCCACCGCAATGGTTTTCCCATCAGCAGAAATACCAACCGAACTGCCAAAAGCAGAATTGAAAGGGCCCGGAATTCGCCCGCCTTGTAGCACCCATTCGCCATTTATGAACCAATAGACCCAGGCGCTACTATCATCTTCAGCTCCGACAATCAGAAAATCGCCATCCTTGGAGATGTCCGTAGCATCGCCAAAGCCACGAGCGCTGTTGGATATTTCACTTCCTCGAAGCCTCCAGGCTCCATTTAAGTCACTAAACACTCTTACGAAGCCATTCCGTGAGGCACGACGATGAAAGGAAGAGCCTACTGCCAGAAAATCGTTTTCCTCCGAAAAAGAAAGCGACCTACCCAACTGTTCAGATGTTTCTGTTCCTCTTATTGCTACACGGTGCTGTGTCCAATCTCCCTGATCGGAGGTATTTCGATAAATGGTAACTCGCCCTGTTTGGTTGTCATCGACAATGGAGCTTACTGCCAGCATTGTACCATCGCCATTAAGCGCGATCTTGTAACCAGCATGATCTAGATAACGAATGCCCAGAATTGGGTTACCTACACGGACCCAAGTTTCGGATTCTGGTACTAGCCGGTAAACGGAAATCATACCTGCATCGGTTCCATTGGCGTTATCATCCAATCGGGCACTGAAGGCTACTCGTTTACCATCACTTGAAATTGCTACTGCGGCTCCTCCTTGATCACGTAATTGGTTTCCGCTTAAGATGGAGTTCGACAAGGCCCAATTCGGGCCGACTCTCCGGTATATACGTGCTCTCCCAGCGGCGGCAACCGCAGATGAAGCGGAGCTAAAAGGAGTACCGACAATCATCCGATTACCATCAGCTGAAAGGGCAACGGAACTACCGAAGTAACCATTTACATCCTGGCCGGTCAGTACATTTTCTTCTGCCCACTGGCCGCTTAACAGACTAAGCGACAAGCCCAAAAACAGGGTGAAGACTAAGCGTAGGGTATTGTTTTGGTTAGTTATAAAATACATGGTGAATTGATTTAGCGAATAAACTCCCAGGGCTGTCCTATTGCAGGCAACCAACTAGAAGGGATAGAAATTAGGTTGAAGTACTTCCGGGCTGGCGCAAGCCGCCCGGAAGTATTGGTTAACGTCGTGAATTAGAAGGTTCGGACGGAGCGTATATAGCGCAGGCCGTTTTTACTTGAGAACGTTCGCCGATGGCTCGGACGGAGGTGAATAGCCACTGCAGTGTCACGGCTGCTTTCCGAAGAAGACCAGTAGAACACTCCGTCGGTGAAATTGCCAAGCCCACGGCGGGCCAAACGCTCTTGTATGAGATCCAGTGCAGCAGCGGATGGAAGAAACCAGTCAGGGCCGTTAAAATTCAGGTCGTTGCTCAATGCCGCAGCCGACGACGAGCAATTGGCCACAATGGTTTGTGTGCTTGACTTGCCGGTGCCTAACTCATAGGAACCTCCCTGCATTCGATTATTTGCGTAGAAGACATCGGGTATGGGCAAGTTGTCTCCCCTGCATCCCCAGGCGACCCCCTCACTTTGGTCTAGTTCTGCAACTACCATACCTTTCATATCCGGAAAGTCATCGTTGACATCGACAAAGAAGATTAATCCGCCAGCGTAGAATTCACCATACAGGTCTTCAACTGGGGTGCCAGAGTTGACAATGTCTAGCGGAGTTTCACCATTGTCTAGCCGGTTCTGAATGGTGAGTAGGTTTTGGCAAAACTCGCCGGAAGTCCCCGGAGGGCAGTCGCAGAGGCCATCGTCGCAGGTGCCACCGTTTTGGCAAACGATGGAAGCACACTTGGTCTCCTCACAGGAGGAGGTCAGGACGGTCAGCCCAATAAGACTGAAGGCAAGGAAGAGATGGGTGATGAATTTCATAGTAAGTTTATTAAGAAGGTTTCCTACTCTGTTATGGGATTTTCGGAATACTCCCATCCCCGTTTCTGAGGACATGACAAAGGTGCGGGGGATAACAAAGGGCCACCTCTACATATTCATGTGGATGGGTTGGGGGAGTGCCAGGGCGATCGTAAGCTCCACGCCGGGACGCTCGCAGGTCGCTCCGCGACGCTACGAGGTCCCTTGAGCCGGACTAAGCGGACCTCGTAGCGTCCTGGAAGGACCTGCGAGCGTCTGCGTTACCCAAGCTTGTGATGCCCTGGGGGGAGTGCTACTGGCAGCCGCTAAGCAGGGCCGCTACCTGAGACAGGTTGCTCCAATCAGCCAGCTCTTTCCGTTCTTTTTTTCCTTTAACCAAGTAGGCGTGGCAATCCGACAAGATCTCCGATACACTGTCTTTCAGTTTGGCTTTTACGATAGCGACATCGACCCCGCTTGTCTTATTGCGCAGTAGCCATTCCTTGAAATAAATGGAGCGCTGGAAGGTCCCCATGCCGTACTCCAAGACTTTTCGATCAATTGCGGCGGTACGAATGAGCGCCCGGCGTTCCGCCAACACCTGCCGCTGGGCGGCGGTGGCGGGGTCCTGGCCAAGGGCCTCAATTTCCTCGCTAATGGCCTCTTCCATGTCCCAGAGCTGCTTGCCGGAGGCATGCTTTAGTTGCTCGCTGAGTCCCGCAGGAAATACGTCTGGGGAGGAAGCATTCGCGGCTATTTCAGGCGTAATTACCTCCGTATTACCTACTACCTTGGCACCATCCTTCATGATGGAAAAGCGAGGGTTGAGCCGGGTGGGGAAAGGGTTGGGCAGCAAGAGGTGAGTACCGAGGTCTTTTTCCTGTGCTACAAAGCCGTATCCTACGGGAAGGTAGGAAATGGTTTGCCCGCCCTCACTGACCGAGAAACCACTAATGGCCTCCGCATCGATGCGCTGAACGGTTCCCGTCTTGTCTTTGAAGAAAACACCACCGGCTAAAAACTGGCCGAACCAACGCCGACATATCAGCCCCGTCATAGTTTGGCCATCTTTAAGCTCCACCTGGCCCGGTAGGAATTGCCGCCCGGCCTTTAGTGTTGCTCCGTCGGTAAATCCTTCTGATTGCAACCGATACTTTATTCGCTGGCCGTTAATGGTTTGTTCTACGGCGCCTATCGTTTCGGAGAGGAAGTAGGAAACGGTGTCGGATAGAGTTGGCGCAAATAAGACGTTTTGGTAGTGGAGGACGTCCTTGTCGGACGTATGCTGACTGACGAAAGCGACATAGCCCGTACGAACCTCACCGGCCAGCGTACTTATGCTGCCAGGTTGAAAGAGCTGAGGAGTAGCTTTCCCTTTCGTAGAGAAATAGTTGGGCTTGAAATAGTATCCGTAACCAGAGGCTTGTTGGGGGCGTAAATGATTTTCCTTGCCATCAGCTGTTAGCCGGAAGCCGGTAATGTATCCCTTAGTTCTTTTTATCTCCAGTTCGCCGTCCAGCCGGTCATCGTCACCAAAAATGACATAGCCGGGGTAGCGCATACTGCTGCCGTAGGAAGGCCACTCGATCAGCTTATAAGGCACACTGGTACCTTTCAAACCTTGAGCATGGGAAGTAAAGGGTAGGAACAGCATCAAGCCGATGCTGAATAAAAGTAAACGTTTCATAGTATTGAGAATTAGTAGTGAAGACTTTAATCGCGTTCGTATTACTTCACGCAGGTACCCAGGAAATGCATGATCTGATCAAGGTTGTCCCACTTTAGCAGCTCCCTTTTTTCCTTTTTACTTAGCAGCGCGTACTTGCTGAATTTGAACAGTACCGGTTCGATTCGATCCCTGAATTTATCTTGCAGGATGACGGTCTCTTCTCCAGTTTGCTTGTTTAAGAGAATCCACTCTTTTTTCATGATCTTGACGGTGCCTCCCTCTTGTATGTTTTGCTCTACTTGTTGGCGAATTTCTCTGTTCCCTCGGATGGCCAGTCGCCGTGCGGCGATGTCTGCCTTTTGTTTGGCAGCGTTGGGCGCATCGTCGGGAATGTTGTTTTGTGCTACTTCTAGGGTGTACTCTGCCATGGTAAGCTCCGCGTCAGTAGCTTCCCCCATCTTTTTGTTGAATTCCTTGTTTTTTTTACCGCCCGTTCCCGTTGCTGTTTTTAGGACTTCTTTGGCAACGGCTCCAGTTGCTGCGTCAACTACCAAGCTGGCCAAAAAACCTAACCCGCTTTCGGTTGTAGGAAAAGGGTTGCGGTATACCTGAAAGCCGACGTTTTCTTTTTCTACCCTGACGAAGGTGCCTTGTGTTGATGCGTAATTCTCCGTTCCCCAGGAAAAGCTTTTCAGCCCTGGTGAACGGTATACGGAGAGCTTTCCGGTTTCGTCTTTCAGGTACACTTCATTGGCATGAAGCTTATTCGACCAATGGATACCGACTAGGCCTTCCCTGACGTTATTCCCAGCGATCTGGAGGCGCCCGGGGCGGAATTCCATAGCGGTATCCATTGCTCCCATCGGAATGAACCTGTTGTCCAGATATTGATAGGTGATTTCCTTGTTGTTGATGGTTTGCGTGGCGCCATCTAAGTATTTACTCTCGTAAAATTTAAGATAGCCGCCAGGCTTGTCTGTAAAAAGAACATTATGGTAGTAATATTCATTGGTAGAGGACTTCCATATTCTGTGTCCACTATTGAAGGCAATCTGCCCCGTCAATACCTCTCCGTCGAGCAGCGTAATACTGCCCGGGTGAAAGTTTACCCCAGGAGCATTAGCAGACTTCTTTTTTTTGCTGAGGTATTCGCTGATCGTGATCTGCAGACCATAGTTGGCAACTTGAATGGGCTGCAAATCAAGTCTTTTTGTCGGCGTTTGCAAGGTGATGCCCTGGAGATTTCTCTCTCCGTCTTCCCCTATTTTTACGAGCGTAATCTTGATTTCCCCTTCAACCTTGGTCCCATCATGTAAGACGATGTAGCCAGGGGCTGCTTTTGAGGTGGTAGTTTCACCCAGGCTAGTTTTTTTAGACGCCAGCTCGTAAAGCTCGAGGTGGGAATCATTCGTTTGCGCAGCAAGCCTAGCGGAATGGCTAAGCATCAGGAACGAGCATAACAGCAGTGTGGATAGTGTGAATTTCAAAGCGCATTTCATAATGAGGTGATTTAGTGGCAAAGCAGTAGCTACAGGCTACCAGTAGCCAGTGGTGAAGCACGCTTTGCAGCGTATGAAGATTGAGTTGTTAACGGAAGGTGTTCTCCTTCCCTAAGTGCCATGCAAAGATGGGGGCGGGGGCAAGTGAGAGCACCTACATTTTCGTGTGGAGGGTATTTCTACCTATAGTCACCTCGGGCACGAGAGGTGAAAAATCTTGAGAGAATGTTTAACAGAAGCTAAGGCTCGGTCACTGCAGGCCCGGGTTTTAGGGAATAACCTAAGTCAGTCACCATAAAGCTAAAAAATCACCTGGAGTGACCGAGCCCACTATAAGTATGTCAGCCAATTATTCGGAGATGGCGCGGCCGCAGGTGCAAGAAATTGTTGGGAGCAGCAAGGGGGTGACGGTTTCGCCTTGCTCCTTAATCCCTTCCCCTGCACCTGCGGTCGCGCCACCTAAATCTACCTCTCCACATGAAGATGTAGTTGAGGGGCTAAAATGCTGTCCCTTACTTTGTGACTATGGAAAACATCAAGCTCTGCCTCATCGAAGACGACCCCGTTATCCGCGAAAGCCTTCAGGGGTATTTCAGCGCCAACCCGGCCATTTCTGTCAATTTAGTCGCTACCAGCGTCGAAAATTTTTTGCAGCAGGTCACCCAGTCTATAGCTTTAGACATTAACTTAGTGCTTTTAGACATCGGTTTGCCGGGAATGTCCGGCTTGCAGGGTATTCGACATATTCGCCAGAAATTCCCCGAGGCGGACATCGTGATGCTCACCACTTTCGAGGAAGAGGAAAAAATTTTTAAGGCGCTTTGCGCAGGAGCTTGCTCTTACATTTCTAAGCGGACCTCGCTGATGAAAATCCAGGAAGCCCTCTTCGTGGTGCATCGGGGCGGCTCCTATATGTCGCCATCCATTGCCCGAAAAATTGCTGGCCACTTCATGCCGAAGGCCGCGAAGGAGGGCGATACGCTCACCCCCCGCCAGCACCAGATCGTCGATGCCCTCGTCGACGGACTGAGCTACAAAATGATTGCCGACAAATTGGAGATTTCCATCGACACCGTCCGAGATCATATCAAGCGGATTTACCGCGCCCTGGAGGTTAACTCTAAGGCGGAGGTGATTCGGAAGTCTTTGTCGGGGGAGATATAGAATTTTTTAAAACGCTAATAAAACACCCATGCTATG
>CALIGP010000166.1 GCA_938021455.1 uncultured Lewinella sp.
TTGGAGGTAGGGTGGTTAGAATTTGAGATTCACCACTCTGAATTAGATTATTGTTAGAGAGTGAAAACCTTATAATTTACTGATAATTAGTGTCGAAGGGTCACCCCTCTCCTCCGGACCTCGGAGCGGGCTCGAAGAGACCAGCGGAGAAGCTGCGCAGCAAAAGGGGCCGGGGGAGAGGTTTTCTAAAGTAAGCAGTCACACCCTACGTTGGAGGCTGCAATTCGTTAATCGGAATCGCTTCCTACAACCAAGGTACGCCACCCAATCAGAACCTCTTTCGGGGTATTTGAGTTAGAGCAATATGCATTTGTTATTCTATCTGATTTTTCTGAACGTACAACCGGCTCCTATGACCCTTTTTGATTTTACGCCTAAGAGTGATGTTTCCGACTGGCGCACCGTTGATGATACCGTGATGGGGGGGCGCTCTGACGGGCACTTTCGCCTTAATGAGGATGGCCATGGCGAATACAGCGGCCGGGTATCGTTGGAGAACAACGGAGGCTTCAGTTCTCTGCGCTACCGGATGCCCACCATTCGCATTGAAGGGAAAACGAAAGTCCGGATCAGGTTGCGTGGAGACGGTGAGCGGTATCAGTTTCGGACCAAAACCAGCGATTATGACCGCCATTCTTACGTTACTTACTTTGAGACTTCAGGGGAATGGGAAGAGATTGAGCTGGAGCTGCAAACGATGGAGCCGCAGTTTCGTGGCCGCTCCCTCAATATGGAAAATTACCCGGCGGAAATGCTGTCCGAGATTGCCATCTTGATTGGAAACAAAAAAGAGCAGGACTTCAAGCTGGAATTGGACTGGCTGCGACTGGAATAAGGGCGACGGAGCGCAGGAAGCAAAGAGATATTTAGGAGCAATGTTTTAACCTCCTTACCTTCCCTTTCTAACCCAAGCCTGACGATCATGCGCTACCTCCCAACTCTGCTTCTGTTAACCCTGCTCTGCACCTGCGCACCGCCGGCCCCTGCTGAGGATGCTCCAATGGCCGATCTGCACGAATGGCCCGTAGACCAGCCACGAAAATTTATCCTCGACTCCGACACCGCCAATGAAATCGATGACCTTTTCGCCATCGCCTATCTCCTGGCCGAAGACGACCCCACTATCGAATGGCTTGGCCTCAGTTCCGCCCAATGGTATCATGTGTGGAGTGGAGATAGCACCGTTTACCAAAGTCAGCAACTCAATGAGGATATGCTGCGAATTGCAGACCGGATGGACCTGCCACACCCCCTTGGGGCCGACATCATCATGGGCAAACCCTGGGGCGACTATGACGCCCGCGACAGCCCCGCCGCCCAATTCATCGTCGAGCAGGCCATGGCCCTGCCTCCCGGCGAGAAACTCGCCGTCATGTGCATCGGTGCTTCGACTAATCTGGCTTCCGCCATCGCCCTCAAGCCGGAGATTGCTGACCGACTCGTGGCTTATACGCTGGGCTTTCGCTACGACTTCAACGGTCAGTTCTGGAACAAAGATGAGTTCAATATCCGCCGTGACCTCAACGCGGCTAACTACCTCCTCAATGCCGAAGGTCTGGAGCTACACGTGATGCCCATCTCCGTCGCCATCCAGTACACCTGGGCGATGGATACGACCTTTGATCACCTCTCCCGGGCGGGCGAAATGGGCACCTATCTCCGTCGCCGCTGGGAAACCAACGCTACCAACGACCCTAAGCGAACCATGTGGGACGTCGCCCTACTACAAGCTTTTCTTAAGCCGGAGCAAGCCCCCGAAACCAGCGTCCTGACCCCACCGGAGAATACGCAACGAGCAGTGTGGATGTATACGGACATTGATGAGGTGGCGATGGAGACGGACTTTTGGGAAAGAGTGAAGTAGTCCGTTTGTCCGTTGGTCTTTTAGTATTTTGGTGCTGCTGCATCTTGCAGGCTTCAATACGGGATCTGTTTAATTTTGCCTTCAACGCTTCCAGCAAGCGGTAGCCCAACGAACCAACGAACCAAAATACCAACCCCATGGATGTATTTGATCCGTATTACGATGATCGTGCCTACGCAGGCGTATATGATCTGGTGGAGGGGGCGGCCATTCGTACACTCCAATGCTTATCGGCTGAAGCCTGATTAATTTATGGTGGGACATGTATTGATCGAGAGTTGGTCGCTAAAGTGTAATTTATGACGGGCTAATTTCTTAATTCAGGTTGCCCTTCCTTGAGAAACGCTTGAATTGTTATCTTTATATACTCTTTTGTTCTCATGAAATTTCTTTGTTATCCCCAAACGACCTTACATCAAACCATTACTATGGTTCCTGCTCTTTTTTGTAGTAAGCGGTAGCTTACTTGCCCAAACGGAAGTTTGTGACAACGGTATTGATGATGACGGGGATGGCCTGATCGATTGCTTTGATCCAGATTGCTCAGGGGTGGCAGGCTGCGAAGACTTCTTCTTCGGACAGCCAGAACCTGATTGTGGCTTTATGCCGCCGGAGTTAGAGGAGATCGAACTGAACCTCCTCTTCCAAACGGACGAAACGATGTATCCCATCGATCAACGGGCGGGCGTTGTGGTTGGTGATATGAATGGTGACGGCGTGCCAGACCTGGTAAGCCGGGACAACAGCCCCGCCAGAGTTCAAATTTTTAGCGGAGACGATGGGCGCATTCTGCAAAGCATTGTCACCCCCCGGACCCACCCCTTCGGTCAGATCGCCATCGCGGATGTGGACGAAGATGGCCTCGGCGATCTCTTCCAGATAGAATACACCGGCGTACTGGCCCGGTACGAATTTGGTAACCCAAACCCGATCTGGACAACCGCGACGAACATCGGAGACGACAACGTCGTCTCTACACCCCAAATCGCTGATATTAATCAAGACGGTATTCCGGAAATCTACGTCGGAGACCGCATCTTCAACGCCATCACCGGTGAGCGTTATGTGGATGGAGATGCCAGTGTTAACGTGGGCGGATACTCCACCGGCGGTAACTCTGACCGTTTTCCCATCTATTTCGATCTCTATCAGCCGGGGGACCCCCGGCCCGATGGAAGCGGCACCTTCGGCCCCGAAGCCGCCGGTATGGAATACATCGCCGGTAACCAAGTATGGACCGTCGACTTTGACCCCGCCGGAGGAATGGACAACGGCAGCTACCAACTCGCCGCAGAATACAATGGGCCTACCAATTTACGAGATGGGTTGACGTCCATCGCTGACATCAATGGCGACGGACGGATGGACATTGCCGTTATGGACGCAGGCGATGTGTATGCCTGGGACCCCTACACCAATGAAATCATTGGTGCAAGCTACCAGGTTCCAAACACGTCTTCAGGAGGTCGGATCAACATCGGTGACTTCGACGGCGACGGCGACGTGGAGCTGGGCTTCGCTGGCCGCAACATCTACACCGTCCGCAATTATATCGACAACGACGGAGACGCCGACCCCAATAACGGAACCTGGGTAAATCTTTGGCAGATAACCGGCCTGGATGATGGTTCCCAACGGACGGGCTCCACGCTCTTCGACTTCGATGGCAATGGAACGGTGGAAGTGGTATATTCTGAAGAGGAGAACCTTTTCATTTACGATGGAGCTACAGGTATGGAACTCTTCCGCATTCAAAG
>CALIGP010000167.1 GCA_938021455.1 uncultured Lewinella sp.
ACTCAGTCCGGTAAAATTTTCCGCCTACGCGGTAAAGGATTACCCGCACTTCAGGGCTACGGTACCGGAGATCAGCTCATCCACGTTAACCTCTGGACGCCCAAAAAGCTGACCAAGGAAGAAACGGAACTCCTGGAGCGGATGCGGGATATGGAAAACTTTAAACCCCAGAACGAAAAGGGAGATAAAGGATTCTTTGAGCGGATGAAGGAGTACTTTAGTTAGGTCACCAGGTTGCAGGTTGCAGGTTGCAGGTTGCAGGTTGCAGGTTGCAGGTTGCAGGAAATTAATTTGTCTGCGCTACTTCACCCAATATTAGCGCCGGCTTTTCGTCTTATTCTGACACATTAATCTTACCGTCTATGCGTCTGCTCATAGCTTCTGCCCTTTTTTGCCTGCTGCTTACTTCTTGTGGGCCAACCGTCATTTATGAGCAGGAATATGACATCGTTGAGTCCGGTTGGACCTATGCGGATAGCCTGACTTTCGATTTCAACATTGAAGACACTACTCTTACTTATGAGTATCTACTGGACCTTGCACACAGTACCTACTTTCCCCACCAAAATTTTTACGTCAACCTGCACACCCGCTTCCCCTCTGGCCAGAGATCCAGCCAACAGCTTAGTCTCCAGATGGCGGACAATTTCGGCCAATGGTACGGGGATTGTAGCGGAGAGAGGTGTACCCTCTCCATTCCTATCTTACAGAAGGCCCGGTTCAAATCTGCTGGCTCCTATTCGCTGACGGTGGAGCAACATACACGGGAGAATCCTCTACAGAGCATAAATGCAGTAGGCTTACGGGTGGTTGTTTCAGAATAACGGCCAGTCCCGGAGGAACGTCTACCGTAGCGATGGCCGACCGATACGGCGAAGCCGTTGAGGAAGCCCATCGCGCGCGCAGCCATCACCCCAAATAACTCTTCAGCAAGTGCTTATTCCGGCTACGCCGTAGCCGCCGGATAGCCCGCTCTTTGATCTGCCGTACCCGCTCCCGGGTAAGGTCAAAGCGTTCGCCTATTTCTTCGAGGTTGAGTTGTTGTTCACCGTCCAGGCCAAAGTAACAGGCCAGGACTGTTCGCTCGCGTGGGGCTAGCATGTTGAGGTTAGCGGTGACTTCCTTGGACAGGGATTCTCCCATGATCTTCTTATCCGGGTTTCCTCCGTCAGTAGCCATGGTGTCCAGCATAGTAATGTCCGAATCGTCACCGGCTACTGGTGCATCAAACGAAAGATGGCGCATCCGGCCACGTAATGCTCGTTCTATGTCCGAAAGAGATACGTTGAGAATGTCTGCTAATTCCTCCGGCTCAGGTTCCCGCTCAAATTCCTGTTGAAAGCTGGCAATCGCCTGGCTGACTTTGGTATAGCCAGCTGCCTTGTTGTTTGGCATCCGTACCAGACGGCTATATTCTACAATGGCCTGCATGATGCTTTGACGAATCCACCAGACGGCGTAGGAGATAAACTTGAACCCCCTGGTCTCATCAAAACGCTTTGCAGCTTTGATTAAGCCTACGTTTCCTTCATTGATGAGATCGGCCAGACTCAGGCCTTGGTTCTGGTACTGCTTAGCTACGGAGACCACGAAGCGGAGGTTGGCCTTGGTCAGTCGTTCTAACGCCAATTGATCACCTTCCCGGATTTTAGCTGCCAGTGCAGCTTCGTCCTCTGGCGTCAACAGATCGATCTTTCCAATATCGGACAAATACTTCTCCAACGCAATACTCTCACGGGAGGTAATTTTATTACTGATCTTTAGTTGACGCATGGGTTTGATCCTTTACAAAATCTGAAATCTTTAATGATAAATACCTCCTAATATAGAAAAAGTTTCCCGCTCTCGGGTCACTATGCTAAAATGACTGGATGGAAGACCGTCCTTTATCGACAAACCGTCACTTTAAGGACGCTGAACGGTAAGGTAACGCTGCACTATTGGTCGATTATTTCTTTTTCTCTTTATTGAGTAAATCATTTTTTGCGAGCCTAAATCTTTCATCAGACTAGTAAAATTTATCCCGCGCTGATTTTTCTTTTTCGTCAACCTTGAGTAATCACGGTCGTTTCTAGTAGGTAACTATCGCCGCTTAAGGCCTCACAAACTCTCATTCATGCCCGCAAAACCTTCTGTTCTTTCTTCTCTCTTCGGGTTACGGTGCCCAAATTGTAGGCGTGGAGACCTTTTCCCGACCGGCTCCTTCACTTTCAACAAACCCTTTGAGCAGTACGAACATTGCCCTAAATGTGGGCAAGACAACTTCCCAGAGCCGGGTTTCTACTACGGAGCCATGTTCCTATCTTACATAGGCTCTGCCTTCTTTTGCCTTGGCTTTGTCATGCTCTTACACTGGGTGCTGGGCTGGTCTACTGCAGCATCATTTGCTGTCTTATTAGTAATTGCTGGCCTGTTATTCGTCTGGTGGTTTCGCTTTTCCCGGTCTGCCTACTTTCATTTGGTCACAAAATACCATCCGGAAGCGACTGAAGCCGTAGACAGTGGTACACTTACCGTACCGGTGCCAAAATCAACCAGCCAAAATTAATCGTAACATGGGCAAGAAAAAAAACAAGAAAGGATTCGACTTTTCTACCACTGAAGGTGGAGCATCAGACAACCCATTCGCTGCACTGAAGGGCTTGGGAAAAGACCTCCCCCCTCCCCCTGCTAATCTTCCGAAAAAGAAACCTTTGGGCGCTGACGCAGGTGCCGTGGGAAGTTCATTGAAAGCAAAGATGCCCCTTCGGCTTCACCTCGATCGGAAACACCGTCGGGGTAAGGAAGCAACCATCGTGACCGGCTTCAAGGGCACAAACGCACAGATGCAGGCCTTAGCCAAACTATTGAAGACCCGCTGTGGTGTTGGTGGCTCCGCCAAGGATTGGGAGATCATCATTCAGGGTAACAAGCGAGATAAGATCCTGGAAATCCTCCTGGCTGAAGGCTATCAGTCGGTGAAGAAGTCTGGTGGATAGTTACAAACACGCATCAAGGGCTAAATAAGAGCCTGGTGGGTACCAAGGCTCCTGAAAATACTATCGCTCCGAGTACTCCTATCCTTTCCAGCTAGACTTAAGTCCACAAGTCAGGTTCAGTACAACTTTGTCCGACGTAGCATCATCATCCACCGTGTAGTAGCCTTTCCGCAGCAATTGGAAAGTGTTTCCCGCTTCGGTCTTAGCAAGAGCGGGCTCTCCTTTAGCCGTGAGAATCTTCAGGCTATCCGGATTAATAAAGTCCATGAAGTCCTTCCCCTCGTCCTCATGGTCCATGGGAGTTGGATCGTTGAATAGCTTGTCGTACTGTCTCACCTCAATGTCTAAACCTTCACCAACGGCCACCCAATGAATGGTACCCTTGGCTTTTACGCCAGACGTATCATTTCCTGAGCGGGATTCCGGATAGTAGGTTGCATTGATCTGGGTAACGTTACCATCAGCGTCTTCTTCATGCCCTTCGACGTGAATGATGTAAGCCGACTTAAGGCGTACGTCCTTGCCTGGTGCAAGTCTGTAGTACTTACGGTTTTGAGGCTCTTTGCGAAAATCTTCGCGCTCTACCCAGATTTCGCGACCGAAGGGAATCTCCCGACTACCTCGGCTGGGGTCCTCGGGATTGTTGTCTGAAGTAAAAATTTCGGTCTCTCCTTCCGGATAGTTCGTAATGACGAGCTTGACGGGGTCCAAGACAGCCATGAAGCGATCTGACGAGGTATTCAGTACTTCCCGGACACAATGCTCGAGAAAGTCAAATTCTTGCTGGTTCGCGCGCTTAGTCACACCCGTTCGAACACAGAAATTACGAAGTGCTTCTGCGGGGTAACCTTTTCTTCGCATACCGGCGAGTGTTCCCATCCGGGGGTCATCCCATCCAGTAACAACGCCTTCCTCTACTAGCCTTTTCAGCTTTCGCTTACTTGTAATGAGATAGTCTACGTTCATCCGGGCAAATTCGATCTGCCGACTGGGAAAGATTTCAAGCGCTTCAATCAACCAGTTATATAAGTCCCGGTGGTGCCGGAACTCCAGACTACAAAGCGAATGCGTTATCTTTTCAATCGAGTCACTTTGCCCATGGGCAAAGTCATAGAGCGGATAGATACACCATTCATCACCCGTACGGTGGTGTGTTTCGTGCTTGATGCGGTATAAAACCGGATCTCGGAGGAGCAGGTTCGGGTGCGCCATATCAATCTTCGCCCGTAATACTTTACTACCGTCAACGAATTCCCCTGCTTTCATTCTCTCAAACAGGTCACGATTTTCAGCAATTGAGCGATCCCGATACGGGCTGTTCGTGCCGGCTTCATCAATATCTCCTTTCTGCTCCGCAATTTCCTCAACCGTGGAGTCATCAACAAAAGCCAATCCCTTATCGATCAACTTCAGCGCAAGAGCATATAGCTCGCCAAAATAGTCGGAAGCATAAACGGTATTTCCCTCCCATTCGTACCCCAACCATTTAATGTCGTTTTCAATATTAGTAACGAAGTGGGTCTCCTCAGTTGTAGGATTGGTGTCATCCATACGAAGATTTGTCCGACCGCCAAACTTCTTTCCAATCTCAAAGTTGATTACAATGGCTTTCGCATGGCCAATGTGCAGATACCCATTTGGCTCTGGAGGGAAACGGGTATGAATCCGGCCATCATGCTTAGCATCTTGAAGGTCTTCAACGATGAATTCTTCAATGAAATTATCAGCTTCGGGAATATTCGCCATGGGGTAATTTGTCAAGTTGTTGCTATAAAACATCGTGGATATACCACAGAGTTGCAAAGGTAATAATTTGGCGCTTCCATAAGTATATCCCCAGGCTCAACAAGACAACTTCAGGCTACCTCGGCCAATCTATCTGGATTAAAGCGTGTCCTCTGCCCAAATACCCGTCTTCAATGTCCAATCGTAGCTTTTATACTCCCGCTTGATGTCTTTGTTCTCTTCCGTAAGAATACCGTATTCTACTAAGAAGTCATCAATCCCATCATGATCACGAAAATCTCCACGGAACCAGGAAAATAGTGGCGTCGTGAAAATGACAGATTCTCCGTCAACTTCTTTGATTTCACTGTGCTTTTCCAGATACTTACGGATACGATTATTCACCTGAGCATCGAAGCTATCGGGTCTGTAGATCTCAACTGGCGGGCAATCTGCTGCACCGCAGTTTAAAGCAAAATGAACGCGGGAATCTCCTCCCTTAATCTTGAAGGTTCGCTCAATCTTATTGGGAAACAACTGGGGGACAAAACCCAAGCCGAACCTATTTTCGCCTCCACGGATTATTCCGTGCTCCATCTCATTAGGGCTAAAAGTATGCCCCGCCACAGTATAAGAAGGCGTACTAAAGAAAGAGCTACTATCATCAAAAAGCTCAGGGTTTCGGGTAAGTAGGTATTGTACCATACCGTTATACGTGTTCACCCAGAAAGCTAACTGCTTATTTCGAGTATCAAGCGCAGCAACTAGCTCCTGGGGTTCATATACCGCCAACTGATCAACCAGTGGTGTAGCATCCTGCCCCGCTTTAAGTGTACTTAAAATTTCCTGGCTCAACTCAATGGGCGTCGGACCATTAAGCCCTTCCGGCGGATAATTTTCGGATGCTTTATACCTTCCGCAAGAGCTAACAATCAGTACAAATAAGAAGGAAGTTATGATATTGATGGTCTTCATGATAAATATTTCTCTTCGAACAACTCAATACATACCCTATGTTCACTTTCATCACTAACCGTGTCGCCAAGCGGCACTCCTTAAACTGAAAAAAAACAAAAAGCCCCGCCGTTTCATGATGAAACGACGGGGCTTTTAAGTTCTCCAACTATTGTCGGAAGGTCAGTTTAGCGAACAACTACCATCTTCTTAGTGGCAACGAAGTCACCAGAAGTCAGTGTGTAAGTAAGTACGCCGGCAGCGCCGAGGTCCTTAGCCGTAAGGTCAACACGGTTCATACCGGCAACAGCTTCCAGCTCACGTACCATTACTACCCGACCAGCAGCGTCCTGTACGCTAAGCGTAGCAGCACCAGCAGTAGCCAGTTCGAAACGGATCGTTGTAGCTTCTACAACTGGGTTCGGTGTGTTCTGGAGCAGTGTGCTCTGTGCAGTGGCGATAGAAGTACCGTTGAAGGCAAGACCAAGACCGGTGCTGGCACCGTTCAGGTCAACACCTTCGGTCAGTACTACTGCGTCCGTCAGGCTTACCAGCTCGCTGAGCAGGCCAGCTTCCGTAGCGCGTACTTCCAGCGTCAGGCTGGCAGCATCACGGAGGAGAACACCGATCATACCTTCACCAGACTGGTCAAGGTTAAGACCACCTTCACCTTCGTAGGCAACG
>CALIGP010000168.1 GCA_938021455.1 uncultured Lewinella sp.
CCCATCGAAGTCGGCGCGCCCTATTTGATCATCGACAAGATGGGCATCACCGTTCATCTCTACGCAGAGAACCTCCTGCCCCTCGGTGAAAAATCGGCCGATGGCTGGGCCTTCTCGGTAGACAGAGTAGACCTAAAGATCACCGCTAATCAGTTTGAAGAAGCAGGAATTGAGGGTCTCATCAATGTCCCTCTTCTCGCTAAAGCCGCCGCCAATTGCGGCGGAAGTGCCAGCACCCCTCCGGTAGATGCGGTCCTCCAGGCCGATGATTGCCTCTTGTATAGCGCACTATTCATTGCCGGAGGCGACGTCTATTTCACCATCGAAAGCCAGACTGATTACTGTGCTGACCTGTGGAAAGCAGAAGTCGTTATTGAAGCCAATAGCAAATTGATGCTGGCCTATGCGGATGATCAGTTCCAAGCCTCCGCACTTCTCTTTGGTGGTATTTCCATTGATGCCCAGATCAACGACAACTTCGGCTTACAAATGGACGAGCTGAGCTTTGACAGCCTCATCCTCAGTAATCAACCCCAATACTTCTCTCCTGGCGTATGGGACTTTCCGGAGGCCATTACGGCTCAATTCGGCGCTTTCTCCTTAGGTTTCGAGCACATCACGATGGCGCTTGACCCAACGAGCGACAATACAGACGGGAGAGACGTCGCCCTTAGTTTTCAGGCCTGGTTTAATCTCGATGCCGCCATGGAAATCGACGTGGCCGGTGCCTTCCAGATACTAGGTTACCTCAATGAAGAAGATGACCGACAAAAATGGCGGTTCAAAAGAATTAAGGTCAATGCCATTCAGGTTAATGCATCTACCGACTCCTGGTCTTTGGGAGCTACCATCGCCTTTTACGAAAACGATGTAGATTGGGGTACAGGCTTTTACGGTAGTGGCCATTTATTCCTCACCATGGTGGGTGGAGATGTCGGTTTTGCCGCCGTCGCACAATTCGGCACGGCTCCTAACAGTCAGGAAAAATACTTCTTTGTGGATGTTATTGCTCGCTTGGGCGCGGGTATCCCCCTTCCGGGAGGCATTAAGCTAATGGCCATCGGAGGCGGTGTTTATACCAACATGTCCCGGGCTGACGGTGGTGAAATTCAATCTTTCGTCAACCCAGACGATAGCGCCGTAGGCGATGCAGGAGGAGCCGTAGACGACTACGAAGATTGGGACGGGACGGGTAGTTCTCCGCTCAACGGAATTGTAGGGATAAGTACGTCCGGAGTGGCCTACGAGGTAGACCTTGGGAATAAGTTTGGTGCCTTCTTGCAAGTCGTCATTGCCGGGCCGAGCCCGGAAGCATTCAGTGTCAACGCTCGCCTGGAACTAATAGTGAATGACGACGGTGGGTGGCAAGCCCGTATTGATGGCAACATCATGATTATGGCTCCGGTCAATTACACCAATGAATATAAGATCGAAAGCGGGGTGGGCATTTTTGTCAATATGGCTTACACCCATACGGCGGACTACAAAGGCTTTCAGGCTTCCGCTGATGTGTTTGTTAATGTTGCCGGTATTATTAAGGGAGGAAATGACAGTAACCCTCCACTAAGCGGATCAGGAACCACTAAGGGAGAGTACATTGCCTCGGATCTCGGCTATGCGGGCGGGGTAAGCATGGAGTTCAGTACCGAAACCTGGTACGTACACATCGGCCACCCAACCGCTGGACGTATTGCGCTGGATATAGACGTTGGCCTTTTTACCGTAGGCTTTTCCACCTACTTCTGTATCGGCAAACTAGTCCCTCCCATACCTCCCTTACCGTCTAATGTCACCGCCATTACCGGAGACATTGACATGTCGCGAGACTTCGCTCAATATGAGAATGCTTCTGGCTTTGCTTTTGGGGCGAGCCTTGAGCTTGGTTCAGGGGGTAAGTTCGCCATCTTCTACTATGAAGTAGCAGCGGGCATCGGCTTTGACGTCAATATTAGAAAATACGGTGATGCCATTTGTGCTGGCGGCGGAGCAAATGCTCCTTCTATCGGTATTAACGGCTGGTATGCTGCGGGGCAGGCTTGGGCCTATGTAACCGGTAGTATCGGAATTGATGTAAAGCTCATTTTCGTTACCGTACGTAAAGAGATCCTGAGCGCAGGCGTTGCTGCAGTACTTCAACTGAAAGGCCCCAACCCAACCTGGGCGAGAGGAACACTAGCGGGTTACTATAGTATTATGGGCGGTCTATTTAAGGGCAACTTCTCTATCAACGCCGAGTTCGGCGAAAACTGTGTCATTACCGGCCGGGGGGGCGGAGACCCCTTCGCCAACGTGGATGTCCTTTCTGGATTGACACCCGATGATGATGTTGAAAACGTTGACATCAATACAACACCAACGGCCTATTTAATCATGCCGCTCAATGAAGTATCTGAGCTTGGTCCAAAAAAATATCGCGTTAGATGGGTGGAAACCCGGCTAAAGAAAGTAGCTGGCGGCGGAACTATTTCAGGAACTACCATCAAAGAAGATGGAGACTACTCCATTCAATTTATACCCGGTCGGTTTTTAGATGGAGAGACGGAATACGAAATAAAGATTAAGGTAAAGCTGGAAAGTCGCCCACTTAGTGGCGGAAGCTGGAGCCTTGTGAAGAACGAGGAACGTATACATCGATTTACGACGGGGCCTGCGTTGGACAGCATTTCGCCAACTAACGTAGTCTATAGTTACCCACTTGCGGGCCAAGCCAATTATTACCGCAATGAGTTTCAGGAGAATTACCTCAAAGTAGAAAGGACTCAATCGACTTTGACGGATAATATCACCGCCGTCTATTATGCGTCGGGGAATGCGCCGGTGGTAACACGTCCCGTCACGTATAATAGTAATGAAAAAGAGTACACCTGGACTCCAGGAGGGATGTTCTCCAATCGAGTGTATAAGCTGGAGTTGGTCCAAAATTACCAGGCACCACCCCCAGGAGGTGGAAATAACGGAGGCGGCGGTAGTGTTCCTGGCGGAGGACAGCAGCAAGCACCCAACGGTCTGGGGAACGGTAGTGGGCCCTCTGCCTTTGACCCACCCCGGCCAAGACCCGTTTTTGTGGAGGATATGAAAACTATTCACACCATTTATTACCGGACGAGCCAATACACAACTTGGACAAATAAAGTAAATGCCATCGTAGCGGGCATGACCTCTACCCAGAATTCAGCTCAGGGGCCCAAGCTCAGTTTCCCGGATACCGAAGCCCTTGGCCCAGCCGAGATTAGTGGCCATCAACACCTGGATGGGCCGATGCTTTTTGTCAGGGTTTCTTCCTCTGAAACTTGGTCTTCGGGCATAAAGCAGGCAGTTATTAATCAGCTACCAGCAAATTTCAATTACAAAATACCTGGCTATCAAGACTGGAATAGCCTAAGCCTTAGCTTACCCTATAATGCCAACTATGTAGAGGAGCATGATTCCGGTACTAACCTCGGAAATATTACAGCAGCGAATTTTGCCTCCGGGCAAGTTGCCGGAGCAACGGATGGCAGTACCCTGGTGCTAGGTTTCCCCAAAGAAACAACCAGTATGGTGTACGATGTCAGCTATTCAGCCGCCAATTCACTACAAGCCATCATCGAAGGTGAGTACAGGGAGTTTTACGACTTCCCACAGGCTAGGCAGCGATTCCGGAATATATTAGATTTTATAGATTGCTTCCCCGTTATGCATGAAGAGTATGAACAATGGTTGCCTGAAAGCTTTGACGGAGGTGGAGGCTTTGATGACCCTTTCGGCTCAGGCTCCACGGGGACGCCACCAATCGAACCGCCTCCGTTTGCCTGGTCGATGACTTTCAGAAATAACCCTGTCCCGCCAGATTGTGACTTCCCCCCTGCATTCATTGACTTTCTGAAAGCAGGCACCAATCAGAGTATTTTGAACTACAACAATAAGACCTTCCCCGTTCGTTTCAAATTAACCCTGCCCGGTGGAAAGCATGAAAAAAGTGTGCTAAAAACCGTACCAGTCAATTACTAAGATATTATTCATGAGGCTTACATCAGGCGGCGCTGACGCAGGTGCCATTGGACGTTGGAAAGCAATGATTTTCCTACAGCGCGCGCTGCGCGCTAGTGGTTTCACCTTGCTCTTTGTCCTTTACTTTGCACCAGCGGTGAGCGCCCAGAAAATCATCACCCCTGAAACGGACCTTCTTATATTGGCTAATCCAATAGATGCAGGCATAGAACTTCGATGGGCTCCAGGTCAACCCGAAGGCTGGCCCCTTGGCCTGAAGAATGGCTATACGCTAAGTCGGGAACTCATTGGCCGGGATGGGGCGCTACTCCCCGAATCCGAAGTACCCGCCAGTAAGCGAATACTACTCACTAATGCACGGCCCCAGCCAGAACTAAGCTGGAAGCCCTTAGCTGACACTTCCGACTTCGCCCTCACACTTGCCGCCATGATCTACGGCCAGGACGATGCACCCGACGATCCTGCGGTACTTGGCCAGCAACATGGTCTGGCCTTATTTGCGGCGGATCACGACTTCCCCGCCGCCGTCCACGGTGCTCTGGGCTTTATGGATACTGATGTGGAAGCAGATGCGATCTATCGCTATACCGTCACTAATGGAGAGCACACTGCGGTGAGGGTCATCGGTCGTTATGTTCGTTTTAAACACCCCGCTCCTGTTTCCGTGAAGCCTGAGATAAAAACGAAGTCTGTAATTTTAGCCTGGCATCGGGAAAAAACGGATGGCTATTACTCCAGTTATAACGTAGAGCGAAGTGATAACGGCGGGCGAACCTTCTTTCGCCTTAATAAGCTCCCCCTCGTTCAGATTCTCAATGAGAGTAACTACGATACGCTTCAATATTTTAATGACACCTTTCCTACCGTCGTAGCGGATATAGAATTTCAGTATCGATTTGTGGGCGTGACCCCTTTCGCTCGGCAAGGCGCTTATAGCGAAGTGGTAAAAGTGTTACCAGAGCCAGACCTGGCCACCATGATGCCTCGAATCTCAGAGATGACTGAAGATCTACAGGAAAACTACCGGATCAGCTGGCAAATACCCGTCGGCTCCCAAAACAAGATCGCCTACTTCGAGGTCCAAAGAAGTCGGATAGGGTTTCAGGACTTCACCCCTCGTAGTGGACGTATTCCCGCCAGTGAACGCAGCTGGATTGAAGAAAACCCCGTAACGGGCTACTTCTATATAGTCGTTGCTTATGATGACCGGGGGGTAGCCTTCGGCAGTCCGTCGAAACTGATGACAATCATGGACAATGATCCACCCTCTCCTCCCACCGGTCTTATGGGCAGTATCGACACGCTCGGCAACGTCCGCCTGCAGTGGGCGGACAATCCGGAAAAGGACGTCAAGGGCTATCGCGTGTTTTTCGCCAACCGCCCTACTGGCTATTTCCCACAGATCACCGAAACACATACCATCGACACGACCTACGAGTGGGCCGTAACGATGAATACCCGGGCCGAAGAGGTGTACTTTAAAGTCAAAGCCGTCGATTACCAAGGTAACTACAGCCAGTTCAGCGAAGCAGTGGAGTTGGTCCGTCCGGACTTCCGCCCACCCTCTGAGCCCGTTATCAAGTCCGTCTCCTCTAACGTGGAAATGGTCACTTTCCGCCTCGCGCCCAGTAGTTCGGACGACGTCGTCTACCACCTCTTCCAGCGCAGCCCCGCAGGCGAAGAAGAATGGACCATTTTGGACACTATCCGACGGCCAGACACTCAGCCCTTCGAGCATAGCGATAAATCCGGCACCGTCGGCGTTACCTATGATTACCGCCTCGTCGCGGTAGACGATGCGGATCTCTCTTCGGCCAGCATCCCCTATCCTTCCCAACGGACGGATACCGGTGAGCGAGCGCCCATCGAAAACTTCCAGGTCCGGATGGCCGAAGGCGGCAAGATTCCCGTCATCAGCTGGTCTTACCCCACCAACGAAGGCCTCCAGGGCTTCCAGCTCTACCGAGCCACCGGCAATGGCCCGATGATGAAGTATCGCCTCCTCAATGCCAATACGCCGGACCTACGGCTAGCCAACGGCTCCTTCATCTACCTGGACAAGAGCACCGTCTCCGGCAAAAGCTACCGCTATAAGATGATGGCGGTGTTTTGGGATGGGGGGTGGAGTGGGTTTAGTGAAGAGGTGGGGGCGGAGTGAACTTGAACTAGGTCATATAATCGTCGGCTTGGAGAATTGAAAAATTTTCAAATGGTCGAATGTCAACGCCTTTAAAATCAACACTTATCATTTCCTTATGTAACCTTTCACTTACATACACAAAAAAATCGCCACCCCACCACAGATCGTAGTCGTCCTTGATCCTGTATTGATCAACCAACATCATCAACCCCCTTTCCCGGTAGTTAATTCTTGCAGCCTTCAGTTCCTCTATCGTACGGTAGCCTTTTTTTATAGCTATAGTTTCTTTTAAGTTATTTCTTGCAACAAGTTTGTAAGTAGTTAATTCAGGAATAACCTGCTCAAATAAGTTACTCTCAAAGACAACTAACCTATGGGAGTTATCCACCTCTTCTCCAGAAATTAAAAACCTGACTTGAAAAGAGCGGTAAGGGGGTAATGCAAACTCTTTAATAAAATTATAAAAGCGGTCAGAGATCAAAAATCCTGATTCTTTTGGCCTTTTAAAGTCAGACATTTCACTACCGGAAGACACAGGCAGAATCATATCTGGAAAAACGTCATTACGCAGGTATTTAGAATCTCCTGAGGTATGGGTCAAGGCAAACGTTACCTTCTTTTTGGAAGATATAGCCACTACTGCATTTGTTTCCTTCTCTTGGCGAAAATAAGCGATAACACCGGTTTTAGGGCTTGATTTGAGTGTGTATAGCATCTTTGTTAGTTGACTATTAAATCCAGAAGATCAATGGCTTCATAATTATCATCACTAGTAAATAGTTGATTAACTCTTCTATTACCAGAAACTGATCTTTCTAATATTGCTGCCTTTAAGTTTGGAGTAAAGTTTTCCATCATACCATTAAACAGGCCGATTGCGACCTCTACATCATCGCCTGCGGTACCTAATATCTCTAGCCACTTGTCACCAAGAAATGTTCTAATAATATTATTATACCCATTAT
>CALIGP010000169.1 GCA_938021455.1 uncultured Lewinella sp.
GGTTTACTCGGCATTCTCCTCTACCATTTCCTTCACCTCAGTAGTTTCAAGATGACGCCGATGGAGGTTAAGCCTCTGCGGGACGGAAAAATTCGAATCCGCTATCTCAATCGGGGTAAGAATCACTTGAACAGGGCCTACATCGGGATTCGGCTAAAGGAGCGCTACATTAAAGAAGACAATAACGAGAGTCATTCCGGTGCAATGTCCGTCATCCGTGAAGATCGGTATCGCCTCAGCGAGGTGGCCCGCCCGCTGGACCACCTGAACGAAGTAATCATCCCCTGGCCAGAAGGGGCGAAGGAAGCCTTCCCGACCAGCTACGGCTATAAAGATCAGGGCTACGAATGGGAGCTTTTCCTGGCAGCCTCCGAACTGGTCATTGGTGGCCTCAACGAAATCCGCTGGCCCATCCGGGTAGACTGGGAACGGATGCGGCTTACGGCACCGACCACCCAGGAGTTAGCAGAAGAAAAGCTCGAACTTAAGGAGTTGGCGGATAATCGGATGGAGGCGTGAGTAGACGGTAGAGCGGTAGACGGTAGGCTATGAACTTTCTCTACAATCTACCGTCTACAACACTACCGACTACAAAATACCGCCTACCATGTCCGAAGCCCGACTCGCCCTGCGCCCTCAACTTGACCTTGCCCCTGCGTCCGCGCCCGAAGAAACGTTTCAAAATGAGACCCTGCGCCCCATTATGAAGATGCAGCATGATCTCTTGTTCGCCGCCTTCCAGCTCTACCTCCAAAAGCGGAAAGTCAAACTGGAGCAAGTACCCGTCAAGCAGCGCTTCGATAAAATCAAGCAATTTATTACCCGGGATAATCGGCTTCGCGGCCTACTACTGGGTATCGCCATTGGCCAGTTTACCCATGAAGAAATGGATTACTTCGTAGCCAACGAAAGCAGCGTTAACCGGCGGATGACCAACTTACTGGTAGAACGGTTAGCCTCGGCGCTAGCTTAATTGGAGCCACCTACTATCATACTACCCCTACTACCATTACTAATTCACTGTCCGAGGCAAAGAATCTCAATCGGATCCGTCCGAATCTCATTGCTGAGATTACCGGCCCGGTCTTTGATCTGGATCGCGTAGGAGAAGGTATCGACGGGAAAACTCTCGTCCGCGATGCACAAGCGGTTATTGAAGATGCAGCAGATGCCGGTGGTATTGACCACCGTGATGAAGATGTCGCCACTGATCCCGTTGCCCGTCCCTTCGGTCGGGATGAGCGGAATGCTGAAAGGCGTCTGAATACCCAGTCGGCTATCGGTCAGGAAGATATCAATGCTATCGCTGTCGATTTGGCTCAGGTCACCGTCTCCGTCGGTGAAGGAAAACTGAATCCGAATACTATCCAACGGGCCATTCGTAAACTGGTAGATCTGGCCTTTATTCATCCCCTCGTAAGTAATCACCGGTTCGCTCGGAAAATCCGGCGGATTGACGCAAGCGGCCAGGCAAAGCAAAGGCAGGAAGTAGAGCAGCGTACGCATATTGGTATTTTGGTATTTTGGTTCTTTGGTATTTTGGGCTACCGCATGTTGGAGGCGGTGGAGGCGACCAGACATCGTAGGGTATCCATTTTCGCACTTGAGTTGTTCATCGGAGAAGATAGTAGTAAAACAAAAGGATAATCCCTTCCTATGGGATGTCATACTACTCTAAAAATACACAATTCAGGTGACTAGAGCACAGCTACTGGAACGGATTAGAACGGTAACGACAGATACATTTGATGATCTGGCGCTAGACGTATTCCGTTATCAGGCGATGTCTAATGATATTTACGCCCAATACCTCGAATTGTTGCGTGTGGAAGTAAGCTCGGTCACCCAAACGACGGATATTCCGCATTTACCCATCGCTCTCTTCAAGCAATATCGGCTAAAAAGTGGGCAATGGTCCGAGGTGAGAACCTTCACCAGCAGTGGCACTACCGGGGCGGCTACGAGCCATCATCCGCTGCGGCAGGAGGACTGGTACCGGGAGAACGCCCGCCGTGCCTTCGAGCGGCAATATGGTCCACTTGCCAGCCGACCAGTACTGGCGCTGCTTCCTGCTTATCTGGAGCGGACGGGCTCCAGCCTCGTCTTTATGGCGGAAGATTTTATTCAACGGTCTGATCATCCGGATTCGGGGTTTTTCCTGGACGATTTGCCCGCACTTTCGCAGAAGCTTCATCGGCTGAAGAACGGCCCTATTCCTCCGCTACTCATCGGCGTCAGTTTTGCGCTCTTGGATCTGGCCGAGCAACACGCGCAGGACTTAGGACAGACCATCGTGATGGAGACCGGCGGAATGAAGGGGCGTCGGAAAGAAATGACCCGCCCCGAATTGCACGGTACCCTTTCGGAGGCATTTGGCCTGGAGCAGATCCACTCGGAGTATGGCATGACGGAGTTACTCAGTCAGGCCTACGCCCCGCGTGAAGGAATTTTTCTACCGGCGCCTACGCTCCGGGCGAGTACCCGGGAGATCACGGACCCGCTCTGCCCTACCCCGGTGGGGCGTACCGGCGCGCTCAATTTAATGGACTTGGCGAATGTGGATACGATCAGCTTCATCGCTACGGATGATCTGGGACGGGTAAGTGCCGATGGCTCTTTTGAGGTATTGGGGCGGATGGATGCCAGTGATGTGCGGGGGTGTAATTTGTTGGTGGTTTGAGGGGAAGGCTGCTGCACAGCGGAAGGGTAACCACAGGTTTTCACAGAGGTAAGCACAGAGGATCACGGATTTCGCGGAGGGGCGCGGATTGTCGGGCGTTGGAGGAGGGGAAGGGCTGCTGCGCAGCTTTTGGTCGCTATGCGACTGATTATTCGCGCGGAGGACGCCGAGAAGAGGAGAATCGCGGAGAGTTTAGTCCTGGAGCAATTTTTATTCATGAGCAGAACCGCCAGCGAAGGCGGCAGCCGCAGCGGTACTTTAGCCCCTCTCCAGCGACGGCAGGAGCGGTTCGGAGAGGGGTTGGGGAGAGGTTTCCCTGGTCGCTACGCAACTACTATCACCCAGAAGAGGAGAAAGGC
>CALIGP010000170.1 GCA_938021455.1 uncultured Lewinella sp.
AACCTATATTGTGTGGCACAACACAAAACCACTCCCTATGGAAAACCTGAGTTATCCCTTAACCATCAAGTTTAAATTCGGCGTCATCAACCCACAGTTTTCCGTGGTAGATGTCAATGGAACGCCCGTCGCCTACGTCAAGCAGAAGGCCTTTAAGCTGAAAGAAGACATCTCTGTCTTCCGTAGTGAAGCCCAGGCAGATCTCCGCTTCAAAATTAAGGCGGATCGTTGGTTGGACTATAATGCAAGCTACTCCTTTTCTGACGCGAGTGGTGCTGAAAAAGGCCGCCTCGTTCGTAAAGGCCGCAAATCACTCTGGAAAGCAGAGTACGAACTCTACGACGAAAATGATAAGCCTGATCTCCTCATCAAGGAAGCCAACGGCTGGATTAAGGTCGCTGATGCGCTATTCGGCGAAATTCCCATTCTCGGTATGTTGACCGGTTACCTCTTTAACCCCAGTTACAACGTTACCCGCCCGGATGGAACCCTGGTGGGCGTCTTTCATAAGAAACCAGACCTGGTGAGCCGGTCCTTCGAATTGGAGAAGAAAACAAGCTTCGAAGAGGGGGAAGAAACTCGCATCGTGCTGGGGACGATGATGATGGTGCTGTTGGAACGGGCTAGAGGGTAGGCGCGCGCGAAAGGCGCTTTACGCTTTCTTGCTTAGACGCCGCTGCGCGGCTTTTAGGCCATCGTCTTGGCGAGAGCCTAAAAGCGCGAAGCGCGTCTAAAAGAGGAACAGCGCGAAGCGTCTGTTCCGACTAAGCGCAACGTACGCAATACGGACTCTCGGGCATCAGCAGTAACCTTGGCGTCGGGATGGGGCGACTACAGCGTTTACATAAGCCTAGCTTAGGGTCATCCAGATTAGATTGCATGGTCTTAAGCCGGTCAAGCTTTCGACGGGCGGTGCGGAGGGTGGCTTCCGTAACGGCCTTATTGTTGATGGCGTCCATGCGAGAGACGCGGCCGATGGCGTCGTCCGGCGTGACGGGGCCGGACATCTCTTCGTAGCCAGCGATCTTTTTCTCCGTCAAGGCAATCTGTTCGGCGATCTTTTCTGCAAGTTGCGCTTTATCGATCATGGGGCGAGTTGTTACGGAAGCTAATCCTGTGAAAAAAGGAGGGTAGCTAACCTTCCGACCAGCTACCGTTCCGAATTATCTCACAGTATACGTCAATTAGTAATTAAATGACTGCTTACCATTTAACTCCGATTCCCAATGACCCACTCAGCAGGGTAGGCCGTTGGGTTAATGTTGTCCCTGAGGCCCAATTACTGAGCGAAGACTCGGCTCCAAGCTGAGCCATGAATGACCAGCGGTGGTTGATGTCGAAACTATAGCCAGCTTCTAACCTGCCACTAATGCGGAGGTCTTTGCCGTATTGAGGGGCGTCCACCAGATCACTTACTTGATTCAGCTGGTTGGTGGTGCGTCCTTCTCTTCCGATGACCAGGCCTACCCGTGGCCCCGCTGAAAGCAAGAAGCCATGACGGCCAAACTGCCAGCGACGACTGAGCACCAGAGAAAGTCCCAGCTCGCTGATGGAGTTGTCGTTCCCGAATTTTCGTAGCCTAGTACCGGGAATGGTGTCGGTGAAAACTATTCTTTCTTCACCAGTAGATACGTTTCGGAAGATGGTGTCTACGGTGCCGGGGCGATAGAGACGGGCGTTTTCATCGAGGTTCTCAAAAGCGGTTCGGAAACGGTAATACCGTCCGTCAATACCCGCGCCTATCTGCCATCTGTCGCTCAATATTTTGCTGTACTGCAAGCTGAACTGAGGGCTGCTCTGGCTAACCTCTGCTTCCGGAATGGCCCCACTGGAATAGGGCGATTGTTGCGTGAATCCACCAGCCGTAAGCGAGAGAAGGTTTTTTCCTTGATCGCTAGAACTATCGTCTATATCCGTGATCTTAACTACGGGCGACGGCATCTCGTTGTGGATCGCCAGTAGCTGTGTAGGCCAGGCGTTCAGCGGAGAAATGATGCTGTAAGCGGTTTCCTCTCTTATTACAGGAGCTGTCGCCGGATCGTTAATCCGCGGACTGCCATCTGTTGCACTCGATACAACAGCCTCTATTTTGTCCAGGCGGTCCTCGGTCAAATCGTCATTGGCCAGTACACGCCCAGAGCGGTTGATAGGGATTGAGCCACGTTGCGGTTCGCCCTTAGGCGAGGAGCGATTGGAAAGGGGCGCAGCGCTGTTTTCTGTTGAGGGTCTATGGGCTGCAACTGGTCCATTTTCTTGAGGAGACAATTCAGCACCGGGCATTTCTACCTGAGCTGAAATGTTTTCAGTACGGCTACTTTCTTTGTCTGGGGCTGTCACCAAAAGTTCTTCCTGGGAAGTGGTATCCTCCGCTTGGGAAGAGTTATTGGTGAAATAATATCCGGTGGCCAGCATCAAGAGGATAGCCGTAAGCCACCACCAAATCAGGGGCTTACGCTTTTCAGGTTCCTCTTCCGGAGGAGGACTAAGGATGTTGGCGGCCATGGCTTCCCAACTCAGGTCTGGGTTGTTTGTGTCTGTGGGGAGGTCGTGGAAGCGCTTACCGAGTGCGCCTCTTTCTTCAGCGTTACTCATGAGCTACTAGTTTTTTTTTGGTTTGATCAAGATGGCGGCGTAGTTGCTTTCGGGCCCGGGCGTACTGAGAGCGAGAGGCAGAGGTACTGATACCCAGAAGCTGTCCGATTTCGCGATGTTTGTACCCGTCAACGGCGTAGAGATTAAAAACAGCTCGGAAACCTGGCGGCAAGGCGGCAAGCGCGCGGAAGAGGCTGTCATTGTCGATATCGTCAAACGCAATGGGTGAAGTAGGTTCCTTTTCCGGAAGGATGGCTACCAGTTCAGTTAGCCGGAATTTCTCCCGACGGCGGAGGAAGTCTACCGTTTTACGAACAGCAATGGTGCGAAACCAGGTAGAGAACTGCGCTTTATTAGCGTCGAAAGCTGCTAGCTTAGTAAAGACACCCGAGAAAATGTCCTGGACTACGTCCGCCCTGTACCGCTCGGCGACGCCGAAGCGTCGCGTCACGGTCAGGGCGTACGGTAAAAACCGTTCGTACAGCTTTCGCTGTGCCAGTCGGTTGCCTTTCAGGCACTCTTGTATGGTCGTGGAGATATCCATGGTTATTGTAGTCCGTTAATAAACGGATTACTCGCAGCGGGTTAATGGAAGGTTGAAGCTTACTTCAAAGGTACCCTGGCTGATGAGCGCATCGCAAATGTCTGGACTGCCCGGGTTGCTGAAGTCGGCCGCAAAAAATTCTGCCATGACGGTGCCGGCTACGTTATCATCCGTGAGGGTTGTAATGTCAACGGTCGAAGAGGTTGTTTCGCAGTCCGGACTAGACTGAACGAATTGCTCAGCGAGTCCATCGACCGAGTTGCCCAAAGCGAATACTAATGAATCGATGCTAGACCGTGTGGATAAAATAAGTACTAAGCCCGTACTTTCATTAGCAATCGAAATTACGCCATTGGTGCATTCGATGGACCCTTCTTCGGCGGTACTAAGGGCAATAAAGCCATCGTCGGCTAGTACTGCTCGTCCGGGTGTTGTGACGCTTTCGCCGTTGGGAAGCAAGTACTTCAGAAAGGTAGGCTCGTCTTCTTCCTCTATGACAACGGGAGTAGTAGGATCCTCTGTTTCTTCGAGTACGTCGAAGTTGTCTTTCTCACAACTGGAGAAAATGAAGAGGGCAGAGAGAAGAAAAAGGGATAGTTTAAAGAAACGCATTTTATCGTTTTTTTGATTTAGTAATGCTGGTTACACTCACCTATTCGTCATCTCTTCCCCAAACGCTGCACGTCGGATGATTTTTTTCAAACTAAGTTTCAAGTAAAGCTATGTATTGAACACAAAGAGGGCGCGTAAAGCATGACTTTACGCGCCCTCGCGACAGTAAATAGCTACTGGAATTATCTTATTCCAGGTTCACCGTTTGATGATTCGGGTACTTCACAGTATATCCGAACTGCATACTATACTCTCCTTTTGGCTGTATGGTAAGTTTAGCGGTTAAAATGCCCGTTCGTTCTACCAGGCGCATGATGCGAGGGATGTCGGTCTTTACTTCAATATCCTCATTGCCGCTAACCGGTACTTGATCTTGGATGGTCAACTCAATGGGCTGGTCCTTCTTGTTTCGTACGGTGATGGTGTAGCCCCGGCTATCGGTCTTTTTGTTGCCAAAGAAGTTTCTCTTTCGGTAATCCTCCGTGGCTTTGCGTTCAATCACCACACCGGGGTCACGGCCCAGAGAAAGCTTGAGGGTATCAACTACCGTCTCCACGTCAAGGCGGGATTCTCCGAGATAAGTACCCTCGAAAAAGAGATTGATGTCTCCCGA
>CALIGP010000171.1 GCA_938021455.1 uncultured Lewinella sp.
GTATAGTGATTTTGCCGAGAGATACGATCGAGCCGGAGATTTTGAGAAAGCGCTATCTTTAAAGTGAGAAGCATATCCTTATGTTTTTCAGTCGGGGAGTAAAGAGTTTTTAAGTCGGGTTGATCGCGAGCTTTACCGGACCTATAAGTCAATGGGGAATTACCAGGAAGCACTATTTTACTATGAAAAATACCATGACTCAATTGCCGTCATGCAAAAGCAAGAAGCCTTGAATTTGAGGGAGACGATTGAGGTTCAAGATGGTGTAGCAAGGAAAGAGAAGGCGATTTTTGATTTAGAAATAGAGAACGCAAATAGTAGGAAATACTTTTTTTTATTGCTTGCAGGATTTTTTGTCTTTACAATTGGACTGACCATTTGGGCAAATATTTCTTTACGCACGAAGAATAAAATTCTTGAGGAACAAAAGCGAGAAATTGTACTTGCTCAACTACTAGGGCAAAACAACGAACGCCACCGAATGGCGGGAGAGCTTCATGATAACTTGAACACTAAAATAGCCGCCATTCGATGGCAACTGGAGGCTTTGCAATCAACTTATGAAGGGGAAGAGCAAAAACGACTGGATAGGATAATTTTTCAACTCGCAGATGTTTACGAGGATGTACGGCTTATTGCTCAGAACATGATGCCCGATATTGTGGAAGAAATTGGCCTAGTTAAAAGCTTAGGTAGTTTAGTGGAAACCTTGAATGATGCGAACAAGGTTAAGTTTCATCTGGTGACTGATCTTAAAGAAGATAACTTTTCCAGGCAGGTGTCTTATCCGCTATATAATATCATCTTTGAGATGGTCAACAATATATTGAAACACTCACATGCGAATAATGCATGGGTAAGTATTTCCAGGACGGAAAACGAGACGATTAACATTAGTGTAAACGATGATGGGGTTGGTTTCTCAGAAGAGAGTATCGTTATGGGCTATGGCTTGAAAAATATTACAGCCCGAGTAGATAACCTGAATGGCCATTGGCAAATAGAATCAGCTCCTCAAAAAGGGACGAAAATTTTAATTGAGATCCCAGATATGTACTAGCTTTCTACTATCAGTACCCAAATCATAAAGGTTTTATTTTATGCCCCAAGAAATCGAAAGGAAATTCCTCCTTGCCAATGATGACTGGAAGTCCGACGTCTCCCGATCCATCACGCTAAAGCAAGGCTACCTTAATTCGACTAAAGAACGTACCGTCCGTATTCGCGTCTCCGGAGAGCAGGCCTTTCTGACGATAAAAGGCCCGGTTAGCGGAGTTACTCGTGCAGAGTACGAATACGAAGTTCCGGTCAGCGACGGACTGTCGATGATCAACCTTTGCGAACAACCACTCATTGAGAAGACGAGGCATTTCGTCCCGCTAGGAGATCACCTCTGGGAAATCGATGTCTTCACCGGCGCAAATGAAGGACTCATTGTAGCGGAGATCGAATTAGCATCCGAGGGCGAAAGTTTTACCCAGCCTTCCTGGCTGGGCCAGGAAGTATCGGATGATGCACGCTACTATAATTCTAGTCTGATCCACCATCCGTTCACTTCCTGGTCAGACAGTCCTGATTGAGGGCCTCCGGTCCGAACGGAAACGGGCCCGCAGGCTCCCGGAGCGTGTACTTGTGGGTAAGCATACCTTGGCAAAGTCGCAGCACTCCCTTGCCCGCTCGGAGCTGGAGCTCCTCTCCCCCAACGATGGCTTTGGGCAGAGGAGCTCCAGGCCAGAAGCCTTCGACCAATCCCATTGCCCCTCAAACTTTACCTTGCACCTGCGTGAGCGCCCCAAAAATATCAACCATGAAAACCAACATCCTCCAAAAATTCGACCTCTTCAGCGATCACTGGTCGCCCAAGATCATCGGCGAACTCAACGGCCAACAGCTCAAGCTCGCTAAAGTACAGGGCGACTTCGTTTGGCACGATCACGCCAACGAAGACGAACTCTTCCTGATTTATAAAGGAACCCTTTTTCTCGACTTCCGCGACCGGGAGACCGTTGAGCTGAACCCTGGTGATTTCTATATCGTCCCCAAAGGGGTCCAACATTTTCCCCGTACAAAGGACGGGATGGAGGTTTGGCTATTGTTATTAGAACCAGCGTCCACAAAGCATACCGGTGACGTTAAGGCGGACCTTACCGTGGAGGAGTGTGAATGGATCTAACCATATGCGGAGGGAGTTGGCCAAATCACTTTCGTCCACAACATTCTTTGCCAGTTGATCTTTATATTAGGGTATCTAAAACCCGGATAGTATGGTCATCCTACGCAACGCTCTTATTTTCTTTCTTTGCCTGACGATGACAGCGGTAACGCTTTCGGCCCAATCCAGTGTCGAGGATTTCAAACTCGGCGGCAATGCCCGCATCCTCAACGAAGATTGCATCCGGCTGACACCCGACGTGCAGTTCGCCTCCGGTTCGGCCTGGTACGAGAAACCCATTGACCTGAGCCAATCTTTTGAGCTCACCGTCTGCTTGGTGTTCGGCAAGCGCGACGAGTTGGGGGCTGACGGCATCGGCTTCGTCTTCCACCCCGTCATGCGTACAGGCTACCGGGGCGAGGGGATGGGCTTCGCCGGTTTGTATCCCTCTTTGGGCATTGAGTTCGACACTTACCAGAACTATCATCTGGCCGACCCGCCCAACGACCATGTCGCTATCTCCGTCAACGGCCAGCCCCATCACTACGCCAGTGTGGATGGGCCCAACGAGCTACTCAACCTGGAAGACGGTCAGAAGCACCTGCTCTGGATTTACTGGAACCCGATCGAGAAGCAGCTGCAGGTTCACCTTGATGGTCAGCAGGTCGCGAACCTGAACGAAGACATTGTCAAGGATGTCTTTCGGGGTAACTCAACGGTCTTTTGGGGAGTGACGGCGGCCACCGGCCGCAAAATGAACTACCACGATATCTGTATTAAGAAATTGGTATTTGCCCAGGCGGATGTGCCAGATTAGTAACCACGGCTTTAGCCGATGACTATAAAACGAGAAACCCCGGCAAGCATCGCTTACCGGGGTTTTCAACTGAGTCAGTTAGGGTGAAAGACCGGTCTCGAACCGGCGACCTCCGGAATCACAATCCGGCGCTCTAACCAACTGAGCTACAATCACCATTTATATGGGCTTGACTCAGTCGAATCTCTGCTTCGTAATAAAGCGACGCAAAGGTAAATAGTTCCCGATGAAGGAAAAACTTTTACGGGAGATAATTTTTCAATGCTTTTGCCATCTGCGTCTGCAGAGATTGTGCAGCTGCCCGCGAGGCAGCGGCAAAGTCCTCATCCTGACCGGCATAGAGAATTCCCCGGCTGCTGTTGACTAACAATCCGCAATGATCATTCATTCCGTTTTTACAGACACCTTCCAGGTCTCCGCCTTGTGCCCCAATGCCTGGGACCAGGAAAAAGTGGTCAGGCGTAAGCGCTCGTAGCTCCGCAAATTTCTCGGCCTTGGTGGCTCCACAGACAAACATCAGCTGATCCGCGCTGCCCCAGTCAGTAGCTCGCGTCATCACTTTGGCGTAGAGGGGAGAACCGCCATCCTGGCTGGCGTGCTGAAAGTCCTGACTGCCTTTATTGCTGGTAAGTGCCAGTAGGATGGTCCACTTACCATCATACTCAAGAAAGGGTTCTACGGAGTCAGCACCCATGTAGGGCGCTACGGTAATGGCATTTGCCCCAAGGGTGTTAAAGGCGAAGCTGGCGTAGTAGCGGCTGGTGTTACCGATGTCGCCGCGTTTAGCGTCAGCAATGACGAAGTGATCTTCCCCGATGTAGGCAATGGTGTCTTTCAATATGCGCATCCCATCCAACCCGAGGGCTTCGTAGAAGGCGGTATTGGGTTTATAGGCGACACATAAATCCCGGGTAGCATCGATGATTGCTTTGTTGAAGGCCAGTACATCACCCTTTAGGTGAGGTGGCATTTTTTTCGGGTCAGCGTCCAAACCAACGCAGAGGAAACTCTGCTTTTCCTGAATCTGAGTGAATAGTTCGGCACGGGTCATTTCTCGGAATTTTCGTAGGTGTAAATGAGCCGGGTCTTGAACTGAGTGGGGTCTTTAGTATCCAGCGGACCAACGGCATATTCTTCGATACTAGGCTTAGCGGCGGTTAGGCCGCGGCGTTTGAGCTCCGCATTCAGGGCGTAGTGCAT
>CALIGP010000172.1 GCA_938021455.1 uncultured Lewinella sp.
TTTTTACTGGGACCGGGAGCTGACGGTGGTGAGTTTGGCGGCGGTTATGTTGGGGTGGCCTTGGCGGCGATGGCTGTTCCGTCGTACTTCTACATATTTACAATCGGGCAACTCCCGTCGTACTTCTACATATTTACTACAAACTGCTCAAATCACCCTCCTCCTAATCCTCTTCCTCCTCTCCACTAACGCTCTCGTCAACAACTCCCTCAACCCCTTCATCTACTTCCGCTTCTGATGTCCAACGTCCTTCGCTACGGTCTACCCATTACCTTCGCCGCGCTACTAATATTGGCCTGGGCGGATGCTGCTTTTTTCGGGGCGCTGACGCAGGTGCAGAGTTTTGATAATAAAGCAAAGAAACCCGCCCCCGAGCTTCGCCTCGATTACCTCGATCCCTTTCCCCGGGACGCCGAAGCCTGGTTCAACGACAACTTCCCCTGGCGCGGCCTTTTCCAGCGCTTCAACGGCCAGCTCCGCGCCTTCACGAATCGCCGCTCTCCCCTACCCGATCTGGTCGTGCTCGGCGAAGACGACTGGCTCTACAAGGGCGGGCTTCAACTAGACATCTATCGGGGTAAACGACGCTTCAGCCCCGAGGAACTGCGAAAGATCACCGCAGAATTACTCGCCCGCAAAGACAGTATCGAAACTCGCGGCGGTCACTACTACCTGGCCATCGCCCCGCTGAAACATCACGTGTATCCGCAATACTTGCCCGATCACGTCCGGCCCCTTAATCAGGAATATGCCGTCCGCCAGCTCTACGCTGCGCTACGGCCTACTGATCTTCGCTTCATCAATCTTCACACGCCGCTGCGGGCCTACGCTGCCTTACACCCTCCTTTGCACCTGTCCCGCAGTATTGCGGGACGCCCAAATAGCGATGCAGAAACCCACAACCTTTACTATCGAACCGACCATCACTGGACCGTCCGCGCCGGCCTCCTCGCCGCCCAAACCATTATCGATACCTTAATCGCCGATGGCCACCACATCCTACCACTTGACACGAGTGCCTATACCTTTAAAAATCGGCCAACCCGTGGCATGACCCTTGCGAAAATGGCCGGCCTTGACCGTGAAGAGCAGGATCACTTCCTCTCCTTGTACCACAACTGGACGACGGAGAGTAGCCCCCGGCCAGACATCAAGTCTCCACCAAAGTTTCCCTACCCAAATAGCTACGTTAAGGCCCGCAAGCAAACGGATCCAATCCTTATGCAATCCTTACCCTCCCTCTTCGTCACCCGTGAAAGCTTCGGCGAGAACCTGCTGCAGCCGCTATCCGACCATTTTGGTCGTTCCTATTTCCTCTTCGATGAATGGCAGCACAAGCTCAATCTTGATCATTATGACCAGGAGGGTGGAGACGTGTATATCCAATTAATTTGGGAAGGCTTCTTGTTTAACCTTCTGGAAATCCCGCAAGAAGATGGGAAGTGGTGAGTCTTCCTTAAGCACGGATCTAATACCGCCCCAAAACAAACCGCCGATGCGTCAAATAAGGATCTTCCGGCGAGTAGCTCAGCGCCTCATCAATGTATTGTCGGGCACGGCGGTAATCTTCTACCCGAAAGTGGTAATTAGAGGCAGCGGCAAAAGCCGTCAGCGTCCATAGATTACGCTCGCGGCCGATGGGGATGTCTACCAGCGACTGCCGAAATTTTTCCAGTGCCAGGCCTGCCAGTTGCGGCCGGTCTTCGGCGTAGAGATCCCGGACTTTCCAGGCCAGTTCCCGGAGCAGCAGGTCCGCAAAGCGGTCCTGCGTTCGGATGAAGGGGTATTTCTCCGCAGCGGCTTCTACCTGCTGGGTGAAGGCTGCTCCACTGCCGCCTGCCCTACGCAGGCCGTCAATAACCAACTCTCCCAGTACGTAGCGAACCGTCTCATTGTCAGGAGACTCCGCATACAGTTCATCCGCAATGGTTTTGGCCCGGTCAATGCGTCCGCGCTGATGAAAATGTGTCAGTAAACGCAATTGCTGGAGGCGGCCGAGTTCGGTCGCCCACTCCCCGCTTCCAGCGGGGGACCGGCTCAGGTAATCCCCCAAAAGCTTAGTGGCCAGGTCTTCCCGCCCCTGGGCCAGCAGTAATCGTTGCTGCTCATCAAAATGCTGCAGAATGGCCGCCGGCAGGTATCGGTTGGCGGGGTTCTCCGCCCACAACTGGAAAAATTCGTCAATATCCCCTTCTACTTCCGGGCGGTCTCTGGCGGTAATCTGTAGTTCTGCCGCCCGTTTAAGCACCAGAAAGGCAGGACGTTCTTCTCGCTTCAGCGCTTTCTCCAGTCTAGCAATGGCCTCGGCGTAGTTTTCAGTAGTGTAAGCCGCTTGAGCACGCCTGAATTGAAGGTAAGCTGAGAGCTGACCAAAAGAGAGTTTGTTCGAGGCCTCGTAGAAATACTCTTCAAATTTCTTGTCCATCCCGGCCTGGTCCGAGCCGGTAAAATCTACCTCCATCGTCGTACCAACCATTGATAGGTACTCTTTTTTAAAAGCAGCTTCTTCGCCCTCCTTTCGCTTTCTGCTTCCCGGCCGACGCATAGTTTCATTGCGTCCCTCGGGATCAGCGATGAGGTAAGCCTCCCAGTGATCCACATATCCGTCGTAATCCAGCTCAAAATGCTCGTAGGCCAGAGCCGTTAGAACCGCAGCCGTAGCGTCATTGTACCGCCCGACCCGAAAAGCATCTGCCAGATCAGCGTTGGCATCGTAATGGCGAAATAGGTCCTTACGCAACCGGGATTCGATCCTACTGATTTTCTTCTTGATGGACTTGCGGTCCACCTTATCTTCTTCCTTCAGAGTAAGTAGTAACTGGCTCACCCGCTGATAGAGAAACTGACGGGCATTAACGGTTGCGGGCTCTTCGCCCGGCAACAGTAAGCGTAGCCTGGCCGTCAAGTCATTGGCAAACAATGACGAACAGAAAAAAAGAAAGGGGACTAAAAAAAGAAGACGCATAACCAGAAGGGGTAATTGGGAAGACAAAGGTAAGACGATAACAAGGGCTTTCGCCTTCCGCTGCTTTCTTATTGTTCCCCCTGCACCTGCGGGCTCGCCACCTCCCCCATTAAATCCCTCCAACCTACTCCTCCATGGCCGGTAAGCGAACGATTATCTGTATCACCTTCACGTCCAGTCCCCTCAAAGCAGGGTTTTCAGTACTCGTTTCCTGTTCTCCCCTGATGGAAGGATGAAGAGTCGTATTTTCTCTATTCTTAAAGTCATAGGACACCCGAATTCGATAGTCCTTTAGGGCGCCTCCTTTCCAATCGGTCACGGCCCCGCCATAGTCCCACTCAAATCCGTAGAAGCTAAAGGGGCCACCATTTAGACGCTCCAATTCCTCCAGGGTAGTACCAATTTTCACCCCGGTTTGAGCAGCTTTCCAGTCCGTTGCCGTGAAGTCTATCGTGGCCTGCATATCCCGCAAGTCCGCCTTGCCCCCCGGAAAAAGAAGGGAGACTTCCGATTCGGTTCCCGGAAAAAGCTTATAGCCCGCCAGGTAATATCCTTCTCCCAGGTGAATGCTGTCCTTCTTCACATTTTCTGCCCCGTAGTATTCCACCAGTTGCTCTGGGGTAGTACTGGCGGTAATTTTTCCTAAACGTTCACTCGGCACATATGTACGATCATCGGCAGAAATACCGTCTACGGAAACGACTTTGGCGGGAACGATCTTCTGTTCAGGCGCGGCCGCAGGTGCAGGCTCAGAAACATTGTCAGCAGGGTTTTTCCGCAGGTCAGCGTCTGCCTTACAGGCAGATAACAAGAGTAAGCCTAACAGGAGTATAAGGTTGGTTTTCATCTGATTTTTTCTTGATCTGACAGCGAAAGTACAAGCTTTCCCTTAATACATTCGATTGCTTTGTCTCCATCACGTTATTCCCTTCCAGGAAGTTGTCAAATTCGCGCGCCAGCCCTTAGATTTATCTCTCAACGACGTGCATTAAATTATTACAATAGTCTATTATGCGAATTTTACTCCTCCTCTTAGCAGGCCTTTGTACGGGCCTGCTTACCGCCCAACCCGATGCCTACCATACCACACTCACGAACTGGCTGGGCACTCAGTACACCCTCACCGGAGAGACTTATCCAACCCATGACACAGAAGCAGAAAACTTCTCTGCCTCCGGCGGCTATGGCATGGCGCAGACCAGCGGGACCATCGACGATCAGGACTTTACCCGGATCCTAAAGTTTAGGGTTGCCGGCGGCTTACTCAATCCTTGGGATGCCGGTTGGAACATCCGCAACACCCAACCCGTGAACATGGGAGACAAGGTCCTGTGGGTGATTTACCTCCGGGTTTCCCCCACAACGGCCGGCAACACTACCGGCAGGGTGACCCTCGTCTCCGAAAGGGCGGATACTTACGATAAAGAAGTCAACCTTACGGTGGAACTTACGGAAGAATGGAAGCGCTACTTCGTTGCCATTGATGTTTCTACCCGCAGCCACCCGGTTGGTGGCCTGTCAACGGGGCTTCATCTCGGCTCACAACAACAGAACGTAGAAGTGGGTGGCTTTGCTATGCTAAACTACGGCAACAGTGTTCCGCTCGATCAACTGCCGAACGACCTCAATAACGACGAATACGGAGGCTTTGAGGCCGACGCCGCCTGGCGTTCACCCGCCGCTGACCGAATTGAGTCTATTCGTAAAGCGGACCTTGAGCTGACGGTACTGGATACTGACGGCAGCCCAATGCCCGCTACAGCAGTCCAACTGCGCATGCAGCGCCATGCCTTCGACTTCGGTACCGCCATTAAAGCCTGTCGCTTCCCCAGTGGTCGTTGCTATAACCCTACCTACGTCAGTAAATTATTTAACCTGGACGGAAAAGGCCACGGATTCAGCAGCGTCGTTTACGAGAACGACCTGAAGTGGCCAGCCTGGGAAGACGAATGGGTGTCCTCCAACGAACAGACGACCCGCAACATGCAATTCCTCAGTGATTTGGACATTGACGTTCGTGGCCACGTACTGCTGTGGCCGGGCTGGAGCAACATGCCCGATCGGATGGAAGAAAACCGCAGCAACCCGGAATACCTCAAAGGAGAAATCGAAAAGCACCTGGTAGATTTTCTGGAAACGAAAAACTTTGATCAATACGTAACCGATTGGGACGTGATCAATGAGATTAACACCAATACGGACCTGGCCGCTGCGCTGCGCGGCACACCAGGCTACACGACTGGCCGGGAAATCTACGCCGAAGTGTTCAAACGTGCTCGCGAGCTGGCGCCTGACGCTGAACTCTACATCAATGATTACATCACGATGTCGCTAAAGAATACGGACGGTGCTCTCTACGATCAGTACAAAGGCTTCATCCGGGAAATTTTAGATCTTGGTGCTCCCATGGACGGTATCGGATTTCAGGCCCACCTCGGCGCATCCCCCAATAGCATTTATGACATCCTCGGCACCTTGGACGATTTCCACGAGGAGTTTGGCCTTCAAGCAAAAATCACGGAATTTGATCTGCCAAGAAACGTACCTGAGCAATTGGCTGCTGACTACCTGGCGGACTTCCTCACCGCTACTTTCAGCCATGAGAGCGTCGAGAGCTTTATGTTCTGGAATTTCTGGGACGTTGATACCTGGGCCAACCCCGGGGCCAACCTCTACGATGCCAGCTTTAACGAAACACCCGCTCACACCGCCTTTGTAGACCTGGTCTTCAACGAATGGTGGACCGACGCTGACCTGACCACCGACAACGATGGCAAAGCCACCGTCCGTGGATTCAAAGGCACTTACGAAGTTACCCTCGACTGTAACGGAGAATCTTATGCTGTCGCTTTTGACATGAATGACGACCTCGCCCAAACCATTGACTGTGCCGCGCTGGTTAGCACTACCCTGCCAACGCTACCCGAAGGGTCCGTTGCTGCCTACCCCAACCCCGGCCGTGGCCCCTGGACGATCAACAACAACCTACCCGCTACGCTGGACGCCGCGCTGATGGACGGTGCCGGACGCAAGCTATGGAGTGGACAAATTCTGACCGGCAACCACCAACTAGACCTTGACCTCCCCGCCGGCGTTTACCATCTCCAGTTGACGGACGGGACGCGTGCCAGCAGTCTACGGTTGATCCGGCTATAGGAACGGTTTTCTTTGCTGCTTATCATTTTAACGCTTTACGAACGGCTTCAAATCCGTTCGTAAAGCGTTGTCTTAGGGACGGCGATCAAATAACTTTCCTGATTGAAGCGCAGGAATTGCGGTGTTTAACGAGTAGATGAAAGTTCAGCATAGCCATAGCTACGGTGGACTTTTAGCTGCGAAGTTCAACACCACAAGGACAAGCTGCAAATCGGACAGTTATTTAATCGCCGTCCCTTACTACCTTTGAGGTGACTTACACTGTTTGCCGCCCGTCTTAAAGGCAAAATGATAACAACGCGATGAAACAATTTTTACTTTTTTCCCTGCTGATAGCGGGCACTTTTGTGTCTGCCGTATCAGCTCAAGACCGTGTCTCTCTCTCCATTCCTGATGTAGTTTCTGCCGCAGGAAGCGGCGAAATCTGTGTACCAATTATTGCGGATAGTTTTCCGGATATTGCAGCAGTAGACTTCTCCATTGGTTGGGACCTTACGCAGGTCAGCTTTACGGAGACCCGCCTAGGCGACAACCCACTTGGCCTGACGGAAAATACCGTCGCCATGCCAGAAGCCGACAACATTGTTGTCACCTTTACTACGAATGACCTGATGGGTATTACTCTTTCCCCTGGCACCGTCATGTTGGAGCTCTGCTTCAACACCACCGGCGATAGCGGCTTTACTCCCCTTACTTTTGCGGGTTTCCGGTCACCAGAATTCGTACAGGAAGGAGAGTTTACCGCCTTCCCCTTTGACACCTTCCCCGGCAGCATCACCTACGGTGCTGACGTAGCGGCCAGTGTTTTACCAGGAGACACCAACAATGACGGACAGGTCGATCATACCGACCTCCTCAAAATTGGTTTGGGACATGGCATTAACGGCCCCGAACGGCTCAATGCCTCCGGTGACTTTACCGCTCAGGTAGCGGCCATCTGGCCCGCTAATTTTGTCGATGGCCTCAACCTCGCCTACGCCGACGCCAATGGCGACGGAGCGATCGCGGACGACGATCTAAACGCCGTCTCCGCCAATTATGGTCAGGTTCTTGATGGCGGCAACTTCACCCCCGCCGGAAATGGCAGCAGTGTAGTGCCCGAAGCTCCCGTATTATCCGTAGCAACTAACGACGTAAACGCTGGTGAAACCGGCACCATGATCGTCTCCCTCGGAGATGGTAATGACCCGCTAGCTGTAGGTTACGCCATGGCGTTTACCCTCACTTATGACCCTGATCAAATTGACGCAGGGAGTCTGGAGGTCAACTTTGCCAACGCCTTTTTGGGCGAAGACTTACTGACCATCGCCCGCGTCAACCCGGCCGTACCCGGCCGTCTGGAGATCGCCCTGAGCCGCAAAGACCAAATCAATACGACCCTGCCCGGTGGGCAGGTTTGCCGTATTGACTTTCAGGCACTCAATAACAACAGTAGCGGAGATTACACCCTGGATCTTGCCATCGTTCCTAATGCTTTCCTGCTGTCTGACCAAAGCTCCGCGCCGATTACTGGCAGTACGGCTAGTTTGATGGTCATGGGCACTACCTCCGCCAGCGAACCGGCCTGGGGCCGGGAGTTGAGCATTTTCCCCAACCCCTACACCAACGGTCCGCTGAGCATTCAGGGTGACCTACCCGCTTTTGACCAAGTACGGGTACTGGACCTTCAGGGACGCTTACTCCAAAGCTACCCCGGGAATCTGCGCCAACTGGACCTGACGAACCTTCCAGCAGCGACCTACTTGCTTCAAATCGAAATTGATGGGGAGAGCGTAAACCGTAAGCTAATCAAGCGGTAAGCTTAACCGATCTGAAAGCAGCCAACACAACATTCGCCCCCTCAAACCGGTTTGAGGGGGCGAATAACGTTAAGGTCTATGTTTTACAAAATACTGCTGCTGGAAATCCTACTCATCTTCGGGATGATCAGCCTCAAGGTGTACCAAAGTCTCCCGGAAACTAAAGTATCCGTGGGGGAAACGACCGTTGTCATTAAGTCGGTAAAAGAGGTGGCGAAGCTCCCCTCCAATCCCATTACTTCCGTAAGCTCTACCGAAAGGTCTGACCTTCGGTTCCCGGTAAAGGGCCATGGCCCCGAGAATGTGATTTCGGTGTTTGGTGATAAAAGAGGGAAAAACCGTACGCACGAGGGAATAGATATTAAAGCTCCCCGAGGAACAGCCATCGTGGCGACGACTGATGGTTTCATCGAGCGAATTAAGGAAGGAGGTAATGGTGGAAAGCAAGTTTATTTGCGCGGAATGAAGGGCCGGCTGTTCTACTATGCTCACCTCGAAGATTGGTCCGTTGAAGAATTCCAGGCAGTCTCCGCGGGCGAGGTACTCGGCACGGTTGGAGACTCTGGCAATGCGAAGGGAACCACTCCTCACCTGCACTTTGAAATCATGCTGGGCAAAGAGAAAAAGTCGATTGATCCGTTGAAGTTCTGGATTAGCGTCTGACCTGACCAAGCCTTCCCACCCTGCTCTTTTGCGCGCCCACTGCACCTGCGGCCGCGCAAAAAAAACATGAGTCATCCCGGAGTTTGGGCAACATTTCCTGTGTTTTTTCCCCTGTACCCAGTTTGGTTGGCATAAAAAAGCGATCAGCGGACAGTATTCAGAGCTGTTTTGCCTGAATGCTGTCCGCTGATCGCTAAAAACCCTATTCTTTGCCAGGATACATGGTC
>CALIGP010000173.1 GCA_938021455.1 uncultured Lewinella sp.
ATCTTACGCGCTTTGGAGCAGGATGCCGGAATCGCTCCCCGCTGGTTTGAAGCCCCCTATGACGATATGGTCGAAGCCACCACCTGCCAAACCAGTGGCTACCTCGCGGGGCCAGACTGCCCCGCCACCCAGGACTGGCAAGCCGCCAACGCCGAACGCGCTGGCGTATGTCCGTTCCACCAGCGCATCTTCACCACCCCGCAGGGCGACTTTCGCGTGCAGCAAGATTGTGCGCCTGACAAGCCGGTAGTGGGCAGTCAATTCCAGCTCCCCTCCCGGCAGGCCTATTTCTATCGGCGAAGACACCCGGAGTTCCGGACTCAGATTCCTTGGCATCCGGATTGTGCTGCTGCGGCAGATGTGGGCTCGCCGATGCAGTTCATCTATCCCCACGGCAACGGCACCATCAGCGCCGGTAAAAACTGGCACGGGGAGATAGAGCCGATCTTCTTTGAGCTGTCTCACCAGCAAGAAGAGAGTACCGTGCATTGGCATGTTGATGGGGAATTTATGGGGAGTACTACGCGCTTTCACTCGCTGGCCGTTGATATGGTGCCGGGGGCGCATCGGGTTACGGTGGTTGATCAGGCGGGGCGGCGGTTGGAGCGGGGGGTGGTGGTGAGGTGAGGCCTGGTCGAGACGCTCCAGCGTCGAACGCGAACGGGGCCGTGGTTACTGAGCCTGCCGAATGTAAAGGCTCCCGGAGCGGGTACTCGCGGCAGCTTCCTCGCGTGGCAGGTGTTACACGGGCAAAGTCGCTGGCGCTCCCTTGCCCGAACGACGGCTGAAGCCTTCGCTACAGGGTGCTTACCAAACCGTCGCCAACCAGACCAAGCAAATTAGAGTGTCTTTCCTTCCCGGCTCATCAACTTACCTTTACGGTGAACTCCACCTACACAATTCCAACATGCGTTTTTTACTCCTGAGCATTTGCCTACTGATTAGCGGTTCTTTACTGGCTGGCCCCTGGCCACAACCCAAAGGCAAGGGTTACTTCAAGTTCTACGAGTGGTGGACGTCTTTTGACGAGCACTACACCTCCAACGGTGAGCTGGACCCCAACGCTACCTTGGGCCTTTACAATACCAGCATTTACGCAGAGTATGGCCTGAGTGATCGGCTTACGGGCGTCATTAACCTTCCGCTATTTAGTCGTGCGACGATCAATACCCAGCTTTCGGGCACGCGGGGCAATGTCATCCTGGACGGCGACGCCATTAACGGCCTGGGCGATACGGATGTTTCTCTGCGGTATGCGCTGAACAAGCCGGGGTCAACCTTCCCGGTAGCGGCTACGCTTACTCTTGGCTTGCCGCTGGGCGAAGACGCCGGCGGCGAGCAGGGCAACCTACAAACGGGCGACGGTGAATTCAACCAGATGATTGGTCTGAGCTCCGGCCTTAGTCTGGATTTTGGTGGAACAACCTCTGGCTACGCCAGCGCCAATGTGGGTTTCAATAACCGCACGCAGGGCTTTAGTGACGAGATTCGCTTTGGGCTGGAAGCGGGCGTCGGGCTGATGGATCGCCGCCTCTGGTTCATCGGGCGGATGATCGGCAGTGAATCACTGATGAACGGTGAAACCGCCGCCAGCAACCCGACCACCAGCATTTTCAGCAACAATGCGGAGTACCTGAGCTTGGGCGGAGAGGTTAACTTTTACGTTGCGGACAAGCTGGGCATCAGCGCCGGCGTGGCGACGGCATTGAGTGGGCGCGTGATTGCAGCAGCACCGGCTTTTTCAATTGGCGTTTTTATTGATACTAGTCGGTAAAACTCATGCTACGAAAGAGCTCGAAGCGCTTCGTAACACAGCACCGACTTCAGTCGGCGGGTATTGGTAGCCTAGAAAGCCCTCACATTTTGCAGATGGGCGACGGCGCGCAGGTGCAATGAAAGGTTGGAAGAGCGGTGGAGCCCAGCCATGGAATTGTACTCCGAGACTTAATTGCATTACGGAAAAGCTCGAAGAGCTTCGTAACGCAGCACCGACTTCAGTCGGCCGCTTTGATGAACGGAGAAACTACAGCCAGTAAGCCGGCACTAAGTGAGCGTGTGATGGCGGCAGCACCGGCTTTTTCTGGACGGGTTTTATTGATATGAACAGATAGGGGTCTGCTTACCTTTAGGTAGCAAAGCATACTGACTACCTGAATACATGCAAAAGCTGTACCGAAATTTTATCACCTGGGGAAAACGCGCCGTGCGAAGCATTGCCTTCCTCCCCGTCCCCATGATGCTAACCGGCTTATTGCTGGGCATTGGTTTATTCTACTTCGAGACGAATACGGAGCTGAGCGCCAAGGTGGCCGAAAAATTTCCGGCCCTGATGATCAAGAGTCAGGAAACGGCCCGCAGCATCCTGAGCATTTTTATTGGCGGATTGATTACGTTGGTGGTATTCACCTTCACCCAGCTGATGTCACTCTTTAACCAGGTGGCGAATAGCTATAGCCCGAGGCTACTTCCTCTCTTTACCGGAGATCGATCCTTACAGTTTACGATGGGCTTCTATCTGGGGACAATTGTGATGACGCTGATTGTACTCCTCAGCATACGGGGTGATGAGGCAGGATATGTCCCTAACCTCTCCGTTCTGTTGTGTATTATTTGTGGCCTAGCAAGCCTCATGATTTTCGTATACTTTGTTACAAATATATCAGGCAAAATCCGGGTAGACGCCATCATTGAGCGCGTCTATCGACAAGGGGTTAATGGGGTAAAAAAAGAGAAAGAAGCAGCCTGCTTTTCCGAACAAGCTCTCCCGGAAGACGTTGCCAACTGGCCCGTCATTCCTTCCCCCATTGATGGCTTTTTAGGCTCCGTTGACTACGCCAGGCTATCGGAACTAGCGGAAGCGTTCAATACCAGAGTATACATCTGCACCGAAAAGGGAGAATACATCCCCAAGGACCTCCCATTGCTGCAATGTGAGAACCCATTAGAACAGCATCAGGTAAAACAGCTGATTGAGGCGGTCTCGCCAATTGCACAAAAGTTTGATGACTGGTATTTACCGCCCGTACGCTTACTGGTAGATATTGCGCTGAAAGCAATGTCTCCTGGCATCAATGACCCCGGTACTGCCATGAATGTGATAGACCGATTAACGGGGCTACTGGGAAGGCTAATGAGCATGCCGATCCACAATCATTACCAAAGTGAAACGGGTGGAGAAGTCTGGATGAGTAAGCGGAGCTTTCCGTCTATCCTCATTGAAGTGATGCAGCAGATGCGAACGTATTGTACGGAAGACACGGTAGTTATCCGTCGGTTATTCAGGATGCTCTATCAGCTGTATTCGGAAACTGGTGAACACCAACAGTACAAAGAAATAGTACTGGAGGAAATACAAAAACTGCTGACGGATAGCCAAGAGCAGATTAACAATGCCGGAGACCGCCGCTCGATTGCACAGGACATCCGTCGCTTCCGTAGCGAGAGCCAACGATATCTCAACGAGATGAGTTTTCTGACAGAATAAGCTAAGGCCAGGATTCAAAGCCTGATCAGACGAGTACGTTGCCCCGGGTCTCTTCTTCCACTGCTCCTTCAACTTTGTTGGCACCTGCGGCCGCGCCACCAGAAGTGCCCCCTGATCCGCCATTCTTGTAAAAGCCGTAGTACTTCTCCTTGTCCAGGGTAAGCCCCGGACCGTGGAACATAATGCGCCACCAGGCTTTAGGATGACGATAAGTCGCCATGTCCCGCAGCATATCTACGTGCTCATGGAAAACGAGCGTGATGGGGTTATAACTATTAACGGGCTTCAAAATACCGTAATTGGGCGTTTCCTGCTCGGGGTAGAAAGTGCCGAACATCCGGTCCCAGATCACAAAGGTGGAACCGTAGTTCTTGTCGAGGTACTTCTCTTCCGTAGCATGGTGCACCCGATGGTGACTAGGGGTAACGAAAAAGAACTCAATGGGCGCCCACATGCGGTCAATCATCTCGGTATGAATCCAGAATTGATACAATACACCAATCTGCATACAGATGAAGAAAACGAAAGGATCGAAGCCCAGTAAAGCGGCCGGAACGAAGAAGATCACCTTGATGTGTTGCGTCCAACTAAGCCGGAAAGAAACCGTAAAATTATACTGCTCTGAGCTATGATGGGTCACGTGAGTTGCCCACCAAAAACGCTGCTCGTGCGCAATCCGGTGCGCCCAGTAGCGACAGAAGTCAACGACAAAGAAGCAAGCGATAAAGCTCCACCAGGTGACGGGAACGTACAGCGGCGTCAGGTTGTAGAAGAAGAGAATAACGCCGAAAGTGAGCGCTTTCACCATCGCGGTACTGATCAGATTGCCGATACCCACACCGGCGGCAGCCAGGCCATCCTTTACGTCGTACTTATACTTATCGGCTAAATCCGGCGATTCCCCGCGGGTAGCGGCTTCCTCCATTTCGTGTTTGTACTCCCGCCGACGCAGGAACCATTCCAATACAGTAAGGAACGCCATTACCGGAACCGCGTAAACGATCAGGGGCGGGAAGTCCAACGTAAGGATGTCTTCGTAAGAATAATAAGGCTTCATATGCACTCAGTAAAACGAACTTATTTGCGGGTACCGTATAGTTTCTTGCCTGCTTCTTCGTACTTATCATCTGCAACCCACATCGGGACGGTGTCCCGATTAGCAATCAGGCGAGCGGCCAATGCGAATACCTGGCAGTAATGCTTTAGGTAGGCCATATCGATGGTTTCCGGATTGTCGGTTACCTGGTGGTAGTACTTGAAGAGTTCGTCGCTGAAACCAGTGATTCCCGGTGAAAAGCACAGGGCAGGAACACCCTTCGCGGCGAAGCTTACGTTGTCCGAGCGGTCGAACAAGCCCTGCTCCGGAGCGGGATCGCTGATCACTTTTTTGCCAAAAGCAGCGGCTGCTTTCTCTACCTGTGGGTCAATGCCCGTGCGGTTAGCACCAATCAGGGAGATGCCTGTTTTGTCGTCGTAACCAGCGCCATCGGTGTTGAAGTTGAAGATGGTCTTCTCCAGCGGGATGAGCGGGTTTTCGGAGTAGTACTGGCTGCCGAGCAATCCCATTTCCTCGCCAGTAACGGCGAGCATGATGATCGGTCTGCGCGTAGGTACTTCCGCAAAAGCGCGGGCGGTAGCCAGCAGAGAGATCGTACCAAAGGCATTATCCCGTGCACCGTTAAAGATGCTGTCTTGTTCCGTGTACGCTCCACCACCCTGGGCACCAACGCCCACGTGATCAAAGTGCGCCGTAACGATCATGTACTCGTCCTTCATGGCCGGGTCCGTTCCTTCGAGGACACCACCTACGTTCATGCTTTCGATGCGCTCGATCTGAATGCCAGAGCTGGCCATACTACCCTTTAAACCCTTCTTCTTGTCCTGAAGAGCTGGGACGAAGGTATCGTCGGCTTTGACAAATCCGTAGGGGATAGTTGCGCTTGGCTCACCAGAGTCAAGGCCCATCCGGCTTCCACCGAAGTAGCTCTTGAAGCTGGTCCAGGGGAACGGCAGGGAATACAGTTCATAAATGGCGATGGCACCGTTTGCCGCGGCAAAGTCTGCTTTTTTGCTCACGCCCGCGAAGATGCCGCGTTGGCTGATGTCTCCAGGAATACCAGCACGGGTAACGACAATCTTTCCTTTGACGTCAAGCTTTTCGTAGTCGTTGTGGCCCGTCTCTTCGTCAACCCAACCGTAGTTAGCGAAGACGACATTCGCTTCGCCACTCGCGGCGGGGCCGCGCATAATGAGCAGGTCTTTACCGTGGGTGAAGGCGAAATCACCTGCCATTAGTTTACCGGATTCAGGAGACTCCGTCTGCATCAGCGGTACGGGCTGGAAGTAGCTGTCTCCGTTGATGGGTGAGTAGCCGAAGCCTCGGAGTTGTGCGGCGATGTAGTTGGCGGCGATGACGTTTCCGGTGCTGCCGGTACGGCGGCCCTGCAGGAAGTCGGAAGCCAGGAAGTGCATTTCACCGGCGAGTTCTTTTTCGTTGAAGGAGAATTCGGGAAGGTTGCGATCAATTCCGTCAGCATTGTCGCTGTCCGTTTGGGCAAAGAGGCTAATTCCCAGGAGGAATAGCAGAGTGGTGAGGGCTGTTTGCTTCATGGGGGTAAAGATAGGGAATCGATTTTTTGGGAAAGGGGTGAGAAATCAAAGAGTGCATATTAAAGCAATCCCATCAACCCGAAGATTCAATACTACATCAAGGGACGATGGATCGGCTCCGCCGAGCTTCTGTCCCTTGAAAACAGCACTAAGCGTCCTTCGCCCTCCTTAAAGTCGCGGGCGATCGGATCGACGGCATCTAAAATAATCAGTCGATTACCGTAACAGGATCAATAACCAGCCTATTGAGAGGAAAACATACCCATTATGAGAATTTCACTTTTCGCCCTTCTTTTTGTGGCGACCCTCTTCTCCTGCCAAAGGGAAGAAGGCCTGCTTCCACTAGAAGCCCAGTCCCCCGTACAAAACACAGTAGCATCATCCGCCCTCCCCAATGACATCGTCAGCAGTGAATGGTGGAACAGCCTTGGGCCACTGGAACAAAAACTGACCGCTGGAGAGTTAAACCGCTCCGGTGCGTTGATCAGCCTACGTCAAATTGAAGAGCGGCGGATGGCCGCTCAGTCCGAACTCAAAAGACTAGGAAGAGGAAGAGTAAATGTTTGTGCCGGAGGCTTCCCCGCCAATCCGGCTGGTGATGTCACCCTCAACTCTCAGGCCGACGTTGATGCCTTCGGTGCATGGAAGTGCAAAGACATTATTGGAGCTATGACCGTTAGTGACACGCGAGGTCCAGACCCGATTTGCGATCTCTCTCCCCTTTCAAAGCTACAAACCATAGGTAGCTCACTTACCATCAATGTAAGCTGCGCCTCAAGCCTTGCGGGCCTGAACAAGCTTAAATCAATCGGAGAGCTTGGCCCCTTTGGCTTCATCGGTGTTAGCGGTGATAACCTGACGGACATCGAAGCCCTGTCTAAACTAAAAGTCTTAACGGGATCGCTCAACATCATTAGCAACCCGCAGTTAACTGGCTTCTCCCAGGCTTTTAGAAAAATAACGGTCATTGACTCTACGCTGAACAACAACTCCGTCTTCACTTTTTCGCTGATCAACATAAATGAAAATGCGCTATTGACGGACATCAGCGGGCTCCGTAACGTCGCCTCTATTGCTGGCGGGCTACGTATTATTAACAATGCCTCCATTATTGATCTAGACGACTTGTCTTCCCTGACGCAGATTAATCAGGACATTTTCGTCTACGAGAATTTAAGTTTACAGCAGGTGGATGTGCTCTCCGTCATCACCAGTATCTCTGATGACCTTGCGGTGTTTGACAATCCATCCCTCAACAGCTGTTGTGGCCTATACAGCTTGCTGTGTAACAACCCGCCAAGCTGCACCAATAATGGTGTAGGCGACTTGTTGATTGTCGAAAATAACGGTTGTTCGTTGGCTGATATTCTGGCGGGTGGCGCTTGTTCTCCATAGGGATATTCCATAATTCT
>CALIGP010000174.1 GCA_938021455.1 uncultured Lewinella sp.
GATCATGAACCTTCCTGAAAGTCACCATAAAACGGAACTGCGGATTGATGGCTCGGGGGTATTCCTAGTTAAGATAACCAGTCAGTCTCATTCAGAGACGCAGCGGGTGGTGGTGCATCGGTAGATACCTTTCTCTGCACCTGCGGTAGCGCCCAAAAACCATCATTTCCCGGCCTTACTCTTCCAGCAACTCGGCCATCAATTCCCGGATACCTGTTCCTTGATAAATACGGCCTATGAAATCTGTGTAACTCTTAGTTAACCTCTCATTCTTCACGAGTTTCCCGAAGAGATCCGTTTGCTGCAGAAATGCCAGTGGGTCCTCAGTTGTCCTACTGGCTGCTTCCTGAAGTTGTGGGTGCATAGTATCCATTATCTCGAGAGGCTTTCCATCCTCACTTACCCCCTTATCGCTATAATAACACCAGGCGGCAAAAATTAAGGAGGCATGCTTAATGCTTCCCCCCGTGGCCAGGTTTTCCTGTAGCGTAGGCAGGAGAAACTTAGGCAATTTAGCTGCGCTTTCTGAGCATATTCTACTTACCGCATCCTTTATGTTTGGATTAGCAAATCGTTCTTCCAGCTTGCCCTTGTACTGTTCCAGGTCAATTCCTTCTATGGCACCTAAGACCGGTGTTACTTCCTCATCCATGAACTGCCGCATGAACTTCACAAAAACGGGATCCTCCATACAGGCGTTGATCGTAGGGTGACCGTGTAGCGCGCCAGGAATACCCAGCACAGAATGCCCCGCGTTTAGCAACCTGATTTTCATCTTCTCGTAGGGGCTCACGTCCGGTACAAATTGAACGCCCATCTTTTCCAGGGGCGGTCGACCATTCACAAAGTCATCCTCAATCACCCATTGAATGAAGGGTTCACAAACGACGGGCCATTCATCTACCAGTTGATATTCGTCTTTGAGGTAATCAATGTCAGTAGAAGCGGTAACGGGTGTAATTCGGTCGACCATCGTATTGGGAAAGCTGACGTTCTCTTCCATCCATTGGCCCAGTACAGGATCTTGCTTACGGGCAAAAGTCAAGAGCATTTTTTTGGCCATTGCGCCATTGTGCTGAATATTATCGCAGGACAAAACGGTGAAAGCAGAATGCCCGGCATCTCGGCGTTTCCTCAGTGCTGCGGTTAAGAAGCCAAAGACTGTCCGCGGCTGATTCCGAAGCTTTAATTCATGCTGAATATCGGGGTTTTCAAAATTGAACACTCCGGTACTGGAATTAAAGTTATAGCCCCCTTCGGTAATGGTGAGAGAAACAATTTTGGTGTCAGGGTGCGCCAACTTTTCCACGACCAATTCAGGCGTATCAACAGCTAATAGGTACTCATGTACAGCACCAATCACCTGACTGTCTACCCTTCCATCGGGGTGCTGCACCATTAGCGTATACAGGCCATCCTGCTTATGCAGAACGTCCTTTATTTTCCGGTCCCCTTCCCGAAGACCAACACCGCAGATACCCCAGGCGATTGAATCGTGCTTTTCCAGTAATTGATGAATGTAATACGCCTGGTGGGACCGATGAAAGCCACCAACACCAATGTGGACAATTCCTGTTTTCAGTGCTTGTCGCTTGTACGTTGGGCAAGGAAGTCGCTCGGAAAGAAGTTCAAGTATTTCTTGATTTAGGTAAGTCAGCTCCATTTACTAATATTTAGCATTTATGGTTTAGGGCAAAGAGTTGAGGCTGATAGTTAGCCGTCTTAATGGCTAAAGCTACGTAAAGCTGTTTGGACACGATTACTTATCCTCCCGGACCTCCCAGCGCACCCGTAAGTTGGCACTTTCTCCTGGCTGAATTAGCTGATAATCCCCCTGTAGTTCAAATTCCGCGAAACCAGCAGGAGGATCAAGGTAAATCTCCAGCGGCGCCTGCCCCGGCGCCGTGCGATACAATTCCTTAACGCTCGTATACTTTCGTAGAACGAGACCATTGTGATAATAGCTGACGGGTACTTCTTTCAAATCAGTAAAGACTTTCTGCGGCTTTGCGTGCCGACCATCCAGGTGGATATAGTAGGTTGAATCAACAAGTCCTACCGGAAGAGTATCCAGACTGCCACGCAGAGAGTCCGCCCGAAAGGATAGATAGCCACCATAGGGAATTCGGGTATTCTCCCAGAGGGCAACCTTCGTGGAAGAAGGCCCCTCGTTAGTGATCCAATAGGTGATACCAACATCTGACCTTTCTCCAAGAGAGATTCGTTTGCGCATTCGTAGGTAAGTATCAGGGTCTCGTTGACTTTCAAGCAGGACGACGCCTTCCCGCAGTTCGCTAACGGTGAAAGGCTCACTGTCGAAAGTAGCGATGGGTGGCCAGTTCCAGTCGGATTGCGGGCTCGTCCAGGCAGTACTCCCCCATTGCAGGCCAAGACTATCGCGGCTGGTCTTTAGAACCTCCTGGCCCTGGAAGGTCAGGCTACTAATCCGACCGCCGGAGGCCGGGTCGATGGACAAGGCAATGTCTCCTTTAGTAAGGATGATAGTTTCAGGAACGGGGTCTTCCGGCTGGCAACTACAGAGCAGCAAAAAGAAAATTAACGGGATAAATAAAGGCATTTGGGTCATGGGCCCAAGATAAGGGTACGGAAGAGTCTCTGGTCGTTTCCCAACGGCTTGTTAACGGCTGATCAATCCCGAACCTCGCCGTCACCACCAGAGTTAAAACGACCTAACGAATTACAAAATCACACCGCTTTGCTTCTGACGTCTACTTTGCACCTGCGTTCGCGCCTGATCGTTTTCTGTTCCCTACTGGCCTTATTCATTACTCCTCTTGGAGCACAGCCCACACCACCTTCCGCGCCCGGTGGCGGAGGAATTAGTGGAACACTCATTGATGGCACCACCCAGGAGCCATTGGGTTTTGCCAACGTCGTTATCTATACCATTACGGATAGTCTGATCACCGGAACGACAACCAAGTTGGATGGTTCCTTCAGCTTTGACAATTTACCCCTCGGCGATTTTCGCGTAGAAGCCAGCTTCATTGGCTACGCCACCGAAAACCTAGACATAGAACTCAACGAATCAGAAAATTTCTTCGCTTTAGGCGACGTCATTCTAGGCACTGGGGGACAGGATCTTGAAGAAGTGGTTGTTACCGCCGACCGTGCCGTGATGGAACTTGGCCTGGATCGAAAAATCTTCAACGTTGAAAAGAGTGTTGCCGCCGCCGGTGGATCCGCTGAAGACTTGCTACGGCAACTTCCCAGCGTAAGTGTCGACCTGGAAGGAAACATCTCCTTGCGGGGCAGTGGCAACGTCCGCTTCCTCATTAATGGCCGCCCAAGCGGTTTGGTGGGAAGTGACCCCGCCACCTACCTCAAGTCCCTCTCCGCCACCAACATCGAGCGCATCGAGATCATCACTAACCCAGGTGCGGCCTTTGATCCTGAGGGAACCGCCGGACTGATCAACATCGTGCTGAAGAACAAGCGAGAAGATGGCTTCAACGCCAGTATCAACCTTAATGCCGGAACCAATAATAAATTCGACGGCAGCCTGGATTTGAATTGGAAGAAAGGTAAATTCAACTCCTTCGCAGGCATTAGTGGCCGCTACGATGAACGCTTCTTTCAGGGATTTCGGGATCAGACGGGGGTGATTGCGGACAGCAGTTTCAGCCGCTTTTTCAACTTCGACGGAGATCGGATACGGGAGTCTCAGATGTTTAAGCTGGGTACAGAATACGCCATCAGCAAGCGAGGCACCATCGGTATTCAGGGCAACTATCAACTGGAAAACGGGCAAAGTAATAATGATCGTACAACCAATTTTTTCAATAGCGAAGGAGTCCTTGAACAAAGCAGTCTGCGAAGAGAGACAGAACCAAGCGACGAGACCGACTACGAGATTAAAGCCGACTACACCACCACCTTCGCCAAGGAAGGGCGTAAGTTCTCTACGGCCTTACAATTCAGCCAAAACGATGAATCGGAAACCGAAAACTACGATGAGACCATTACCGACGGCATTGGGGCATTCCTGGCCAACGTGTTTCAGCGGGCGCCAACCCTGGAAGATCGGAAGCAGTGGCTGGCCCAAGCGGATTATGAGCAAAAAATCGGTGATTACAAATTCGAGGCGGGCTGGCGCAGTACACTGCTGGACATGACAACCGATGCCGCCTTTGAAGATGCGGCCACTGGCAGCCTAATGAAAGTTGACAGTCTCAGCAATCTCTTTAACTACAAGGAAGACGTACACGCCATCTATGGCACCTTCGGGGGTAAGATTGACAAAATTACCTTTAGTGCTGGCCTACGGGTTGAGCAAGTTTTCGCGACCAGTACCTTGCTGGAGCCGGAATTAGAGGTTTTCAATAACGACTATTTCAAGGTGTACCCCAGCGTTTTTGCTGGCTATGAGTTTGATGACAATACGACGGTGCAAGTGAGCTACAGTCGTCGGATCAATCGCCCACGCGCCGGAGCCCTCAACCCTTTTGTGGATCGCGGGGACCCCTTCAACCTGCGCAGCGGCAACCCTTTCCTGCTGCCGGAAACCATCAACAGCTTTGAGCTGAATCTACAGCAACGCTACGGCAGTGGCACCATTACCGTCGGCGGTTATTTCCGCCAGTTAAACAACCTCATCAGCCGCATCAGCGAAAGCCAGCCCGGGGGTGTTACGCTCAGTACCCGGGACAATCTGGACCGAGGCCGCAATTATGGCATCGAGCTCATTACTACCTACCGAGCTGGTAAGAATTTCGAACTCACCGCCAGTGCCAATGGCTACCGCAGTGAAGTAATTGGCAATGCCGATAATGAGAATATTGAAGCTAATGGTTACCTCTTCAGTGGTAACCTGCAGGGCAGCTACAAACTCCCCTGGGACGTGCAGGCACAGTTTACCTACTTCTACCGTAGTCCGGGCGTTCGCCCACAGGGTCGCATTGGCACCATCCAGAGCGTTGACTTGGGTTTCCGCAAAGAAATCCTTGAAGGCAAAGGGGCTCTCACCCTCCGCGCTACAGACTTATTCAACACCCGCCGCTACCGCTTCGATACGGAGTTGACCAACCTGACCACCCGCAGTGAATTCCAACGGGAGAGTCGAATCGTTTACGTCGGCTTCCAGTACAGCCTGCAAAAGCTGAAGCCACAGCGTGGCGGTCGCCAAGGCGGCGGCGGTGGCGGAGGCGGGGACGACTTCTGATCGCCGAACCTGTTACTACCCTGAAAGGAGATCACGGATTTCACGGATGAACGCGGATGCCAGGCCCGGAGGGCAGCTTCTTGTAGCGACGGGGTTCACGCCGTCGTATTCGTTACGTTGCCCCCCGTCGTATTCGTTGGGCCCACCAAACCCCCATTGTCGCATTATTCCCACCCAGAATGCAAACATCTACGAACATTTCCCTATTATTGACGATTATCAGTAGAAACCACACCCTGACATGAAGAAAATCGGCATCCTTTACGGCCGCGAGCGGTCCTTTCCGCCAGCAGTCATCCAGCGCATCAATGACATGAACGTAGACGGCATTATGGCCGAACCCGTTAAAATCGACAAATGCGGCCAGGGCCTTAACCCCGGCTATGCTGTCATCATTGACCGGATTAGCCAAGATGTTCCCTTCTACCGCGCTATGCTAAAAAACGCTGCGGCCACTGGTACGGCTGTCATCAATAACCCCTTCTGGTGGAGCGCCGATGAGAAGTTCTTCAATAACGTTTTAAGTGTTGGTGCCCTGGATGTACCCGTGCCAAAAACAGTATTACTACCCAGCTTTGAAAAGCCGGACGATACCTCAGATGAATCTTTCACCAATCTTGCCCATCCGCTGGACTGGCAGAGCATCTTCAACTATATCGGTTGGCCAGCATGGACCAAGCCCCACGATGGCGGTGGCTGGAAATCAGTTTACAAACTCAAAGGCCCGGACGACCTGTGGAAAGCCCACGCCGAAACCGGTCAACTCGTGATGATGCTTCAGGAGAACATCACCTTCACCAGCTACTTCCGTTGTTACTGCATCGGCCGTAAGTACGTGAAGATTATGCACTACGAGCCCCGCAATGAGTTCCTCGACCGCTACAACTGTCATCACGACGTAAGTGACGAAATGATGCAGAAAATGCACGACTACGTCATCAAGATCAACGAGTGGCTGGGCTATGATTTCAACACCGTTGAGTTCGCTATCCGGGATGGTATTCCTTACGCCATTGACTTCTGCAATCCCGCGCCAGATGCAGATAAGTTCAGCGTCGGAGAAGAAAACTTCAACTGGGTAATCGAGCACGCCGCTAAGTACGCCATCGAGCGGGCACAGGCGCAAGAGCCCGGCAAAAGCAACCTAACCTGGGGTAAGTTTGTGCAGCAATCCGTTGCCGGCACCTATGACTCTAACCGATAAATTTTACAATCGATCATACAAAAAACCAGCGCTCGTTTCGGATTATCCGGAACGGGCGCTTTTTTATGAGCATCGGCAATGTTCCTCCCCGAACGTAAATCATTACCCACCCTAAATACCCGATAGTATCTCAGGATAAGCGGAGCGTTTCACAAAGTTATCGGCCAGCCACCGTTCTTTGACGAGTACTTCATGCTAAACCTGACTCCATGCACAAGGCTCGCCTGTCTCCATTTTTATCCCGTTACTTTTTCCTCCTCGTTTTCCTTTCTCCGCTCAACTTCTTATTGGCACAAAGCCAGACAGGGGAGCGACAAAAAACCCGTATCAACCTCGACTGGCGGTTTCACCTTGGCGAGGTTAAGGGAGACCCAACCGCCGTTGATTTCAACGACAGCAATTGGGAGAAAGTGGCCGTTCCCCATGCACCAGAATTGGTAAGTCTTGAAATGGACAGTACACTGAACTCCCGCCCACAGCTAACTTATTTACGGGACGTCAGTTGGTATCGCAAGCGGATGGTTTTTCCGAACACTCCAGAACAGCGTTTCTTTCTGGAATTTGAGGGCGTCCATCAGGTCACCGATTTATGGATCAACGGAAAGCACGTTGGTCAATATGCAGTAGGTGGGTACACCCCCTTTCATTTCGACGTAACGGACTTTGTGCTTCCTGGACGCGAAAATTTAATTGTCGTCAAGGCTGACAACAGCGCCAACGAGTTTACGCCACCGGATCCACATAAAACCGACTACATAAAATTTGGGGGCATTTACCGTGATGTATACCTCGTCGTCACAAACCCCTTGCACGTCACCTTTAACTGGGAAGCCTTTGACGCGGGCGTTCACATCACCACTCCATCGGTACGCAGGCACGACGCCACGGTCTCCGTAAAAACGACCGTGCGCAACGACAACGCCTACCCCACCCTGGCGCGCATCGTCACGCGTATCATTGATGCAGATGGTCTGGTAGTAAAAGCTTTGGAGGCGCGGACGCAGGTGCAAAGTGGGACCAGCCACACCTTCCGCCAAACTACTGCCATCACCGATGATCTACATCTGTGGAGCCCGGACAACCCCTACCTCTACCGCGTACATTCCACCATCTTTGAAGGCGAAACCCCGGTAGACTTCGTCGAAAACACCCTTGGTATCCGCTGGTTTGAGTTGATCGATGGCCGAAAATTTGTCCTCAACGGCGAGCCCCTCTGGTTAGTAGGTGTCAACCGTCACCAAAACTTTCCCATCATCGGGGATGCTACCCCAGATGCCCTCGGCATCGCCGAGGCCGAACGCTACAAAGCCGCTGGCATGAACTGCATCCGCCTAAGTCATTACACTCAGGATGAATCCTTCATCGCTGCCTGTGATCGCCTCGGCATCCTCGTCTACGAAGAAGCCCCCACCTGGATCGAGTGGGGAGGTGATCAATGGTGGGCCAATCTTGAAAGCGCCCTGCGCACCACCATCCGTGCCCACCGCAATCATCCCAGTATTTTCATCTGGGGCGCGGGCATCAACCACCGCGGAGACGTTCCCATGATGCACTTCGCCGCCAAGGAAGAAGACCCCTGGCGACTCACGGCTTCCGCCTCCTCCAACGGCTGGACCGGCCGGCCGAACGCCGGCATTACCGACGTCTACGCCACCATGGATTACCGAAATGCCATCCTCCCCGATGGCGACTGGACCATCAGCATGGAACACCGCAACAGCCGCGACGCCGAGGGTAACCAACTCGTCATCAGTCGCTATAAAAAGACGCCCCGGACTTTCGGCGCCATCGCCTGGGTTGGGGCGGATTACAATCAGATCATCATCGAAGGCAAGCGAAAAAGCTACCGCTCCAAATCCGGTGTTCTCGACTTTTTCCGCCGCCCGCGCCCCGTTTACCACTGGTATAAGAGTGAGTACACGGCGCCTCCTATGGTTCACATCGCCGATGAACGAGCCAGCACCGAGGGAGTAATCCGCGTATTTAGCAATGCAGAACAAGTCGAGCTTTTCCAGGATGGTGTCTCCCTTGGAAGCGCCCGACCGCTACGAGGTGAGAACAAGAACCATCTTGATCACCCAACCTTCTACTTTCACCATAATTTCAGAGAGGGGGTCCTGACCGCCAAGGCTTTTATGGGCGGTAAGTTAGTCGCTACGGATACGCTAAAAAAAGGAGATACACCCGCTCGCATCGAAGTGAGTTTCAACGAGAACTCGGTTCCCTTCGAAGCAGGCGGTGGAGACCTACGTATCGTCCAGGCTCGCATCGTAGATGCTCAAGGCAGACACGTTACGGATGCCAATAACCAGCTGACCTTCACCGTGACGGGCGCCGGTTCGTTGGTAAACGATACTAGCAAAGACATTCACCCCGTCCGGCCTGAATTTGGGCAGGGCTATATGTTCGTCCGCAGTAGCGACCAGATTGGAAAGATCACCGTAAAGGTTTCTTCGCCGGGATTAACCAGTGGCCAGGCAAGCATCATGACCAAACCCTACGTGCAAGACATGATTCAGGCGAACTACTCGCCCTACCTGGAACGGCCAATGGTTCGGCTCGACCTGGGAAAGGAAGGTACCCGCAACGAGATTGGTTGGAAGCCCTGGAATGATTCCGGACTCACTTACACACTCTCTGACTTTAATGGAGCCCGGATTTCTCTGGAAGCGAAGGGACTCAAGTGGTCCGATCACGCCGACATGTTCGGCTACATCGCCTACGTTGGCGCTGATGGTGTTTACACCGAAGACCAGCAGATCAAACTCATTTTTGCGGACCTACCCACCGGCAAATATGCCCTGATTACCTACCATCACCCCCGTACGAAAGGACCTCTTTTGAATCAGGTGCAGTACAGCCTTCAGGACGCCAGTGGCAGCCGCCAACAAAAAGCCCTCCGCTCAGCCATGGGTTACTACGACGAGGTGCGGACGCTGGAGCAAAAGCCACTATCCGGTGAGATTCACTTCACCGTTGGGCCTGATGGCAAGGCGTCGATCACCGTCTCCCCCGTAGGAGATAAGTCCGGAGCCTTTTGGTTAAACGGCCTGGAGCTGCAGAGGCTGGATTAGGCAGTCCCCAACAGCCCCAGGCTTATTTGATTTTCTAACGAACAATTACCCGCCAACGGGCAATTGCCCTACCCCGTTCGTCATGCCCTACCAGTAGATAAGTACCCTTCACGGTTGGTGCGGATATTCGCGCAGTTTGATGTTGGGAAAAGAGCTGCCGGCCAGCAAGATCAAAAAGACTAACGCTGGTGATGGTCTCCTTACCAGCCACCTTTCTCGCGAGCATCAGGTCTTCCCCGCCTTTAACCGGATTAGGCCATAGATGATATTCCCCCTGCACACTCAACTCCCTAACGGCTACTTCTGAATCAACCGTAACACTATCCGTAAGGGTGCAGCCAAAGGCGTCGGTGATGGTATAAGAATAGGTATCGGCAAAAAGCCCCGTAAACACGCCGGTTATATTCATTTCGCCATTCAGCTCATAGGAAAGGTCACTGCCCGTAGCCCTGATCGATATGTCGCCAGTGACATCGGAAGTCATCTCTACTGCTACGGAATCAACCATAATGGGCTGCCCAAACCCAGCAGCAGCCGTGAGGTCATAGGCATATACCTGCATCCGACGATTACCGTCTTCAGCGAAGAAGTAGGCCCGGTTTTCGGAGACCGTAAAGTCCTGGGGGAAACCACCGTCTTCAGGGTCCTCATCAATCTCTGTCAGTTGGCGGGAGTTGGCGTAGCTACCATCAGAAAGGAAAGGTTCAAAGTTATTGAAGGGTATCGTTGCGTTTAGCAGTAAGCTATCGTTGAAGGCCGCGACCCGGGCAACCGTCGAAATTTCGCCGGGCTGCCGGTCTCCCTGCAGGGCGGCCTCTGAGGTAGCGATACTGGCATTAGTCCGGCGAAAACCAAGCGAGCCCGTGAAGTAGAGGTACTCCCCAAATACCGTTGCGGAGCTGGCATTGATGTAACTGTTAGAGGTATTCAGTTTTTGAGTGCCCGCCAGGGTTCCGTCAGAACGAAAGAAATCGTAAGTAGTGCCCGATGGAGCACCTACCCTTCGCATAGAGTAATACAGATTCCCCTCGAAGGCCAGCGGATCGATGGCCGCGTTAAACCGGTCAGTCTGGTAGTTTCCAAGTTCAAGGCTACCTGCTGCCGTACCATCCGTTACCCACAGGCCGCGGTTACCGTTATCGGGTGGGTTGTTGTAGAAGAAAAAGAGCTTGTCTCCGGCCACAACGATGTCTGTCGGATCGCCTCCCGACGTCTGATTTCTTTCAGTGTACAGGGTGGTTACCTCGGCAGTGCCAGCTACTGTACCGTCAGTACGGGAGATAAAGCTGGTGCTACCGCTTTCGCCAACAATGATGAGTGTTTCCGGTAGCGGAGCAATGATGTCCACACTTCCGTTTTTAACGACCGTTACTTCAGTAGTCGTACTCTCACCATCGGCCAGGCGGACCAGTATGTTGTCACGGGTATCCGAAAATTGCTCATAGGCGAAGTAATAAGCCCCGTTCCAGCGAGTAGCTACTGCGACGTTATCAGGCGCGGTAAAAATGAGCCTGGGCAGGCTGTCTTGTGGCTTAAGCTCATACAGGTTTCTGTCAATAGAAAAAGCCAGTAGAGTATCGCTGTTAATTTGCAGTAAAAAACGCCCACGCTTGGTAAACAGAGTATCTGCGCCACCGGAGGCAACGCCGTCAACCATCATCAGGTGGTAATTAAAATCAGCATCCCGATCTTCGAAGATCAGACGATCTCCGCTGGTGGCCAGCAGATCAAGTTCATCACTATGATTTATGGTGGAGCAGGGCCCGTAAACGGAATAGGTGGATTGGGCATAGATGGAGGTGCCAAAAAGCCATACTGCCAGGGCAATAAACGAGGTAAAAAACTTCATATATAAAGTGAATTGTTAAAAAGGGGAAGGTTCTGGAAGGATACAAAACAAGTCTCCTTCGGGTGGTTCAAAGATAGGCAAAACGAAGATTACTCCAGCGTAATTTCTTTCACCCATAAGCCCTCTCTTCCAGCGCTGGCGATGCTGATTTCCGTGCTTCCCGGGCTAATGGACAGGCCAGAAACCTCTACCTCCGCCCAACGGCGAGGGTAAACTTCTTTGCGCTTTACGCGGTCTGCAACGGGAATTTGTGTCGTGCGCGCCGGAGGCAGCGCCACCGAGACATCATTGCCCTTATCCGTTCTCAGCACCAGCGTCCGCGCCGTATTGCCCTCCAAATGGTAGCGGACTTTCACCCGGTAGCTACGTGCTTTTTCCGTCTCCACCGGCCAGTACGCGCCGTCTGATCCCAGGTCGACGAAAAAATCGTTAGCCCATCCATATTTATCCATAAAATGTGTCTTCCCCCGGGGCTCCCCCTCGTGCGCGAGCAGTCGGATCGGGCCGGGAGCGGCATCCAAATCAATGGGTGGCGCGACTAGGTCGGGGCGGGCGACCGTTGAGGCAAAAGCAGCATAGGTTTCTGCCATCTTCCTACCGCGCGCTTGTAAGCCCGCCAAAAACGCCTGTTTGGTAGCCATGATATCCGTCCTCTGTCCGGGGTCTTTATCTAATTGATACAGTTCGTGCTTATCTGGCCCGCGTAGTACGTACAGAAAGTTTCGGTCTCGCATACTCCCCGGGTAAGGCTTAAAATCATAGCCTTGCTTGAAGGCATAGATGTAACGATTAAGGTTAAAGGTATCATTGTGCTTTGGCTGTAATAGAGGTAAAAGACTATGTCCGTCTAACTTCTCCGGAATCGGTAAATCTACGAGATCCAATACCGTTGGCACCAGATCAATATGGGCCGCTGGAGTTACAATTTTTCGTCCGTTAGCCGGATGCTCCCCCGGAAATTTAATCCCAAACGGCACCCGTACACCACCCTCATCAACATGTCCTTTGGTACCCTTCAGCCCCACTCGGTACCGGTCTCCGTTCGGGCCATTATCCGTAGCAAAAACGATGAGGGTATTCTCCAACTTTCCGGCTTCCTCTAGCTCATCCAGTAGCTGGCCAATCTGCTCGTCGATGGATTCAATCATCGCGTAAATACCGGTATTGTAGGGTGTCAGCCCTCGCTGGTTCACCCGATCCCAGTGCTTATCACTCACCTGAACGGGCGTGTGCGGCGCCTGATAGGCGAGCAAGCAAAAGAAGGGCTGGGAAGACTCCTGCTGCATAAAGTGGCTGGCGGTGTCCGTCAGGATTTCTGTCAAGTCTCCCACAAAAGGGACAATCTCGTCCCGTTCATTCACCAACTCTCCCTCGAAATAATCATTGAAATGTCCCAGCGTAAAGCCCAAAAATTCTTCGAAGCCTTGCCCGGCCGGGTGATAGGGAAAGGTCGCCCCATTATGCCATTTACCGAACAGGCCGGTTCGGTAGCCTGCGTGCCTCAGGTATTCGGGCAGCGTGAGAATGCCGTCGTCCATCGTCTCTCTACGGCGGGTTACGAAGACGGCTCCCGTACGCGGTGCGTAGAGCCCACTCAGGAAACTGGCGCGGGTAGGCGCGCATACCGGACTGACGTAAAAGTGATCGAAGAAAGCACCCGTTTGCAGCAGCGCGTCCATATTGGGCGTCTCAATACTGTCGTTGCCCATCATCGACAGATCCCCGTAGCCCTGGTCATCCGTCAAAATAAAGAGGATATTCGGCAGCCCCTCCTGACTATCCGCCTCCCCGACTGCTTGACTATCTGACTCCCTGACTATCTGACTATCCGACTCTTTGACTATCTGACTCTCCATGGCGCGGTCGCAGGTGCAAAGGAGGGTTAATAAGAGCAAGGGAAGAAACCGTCTCATAGCGAAAAATTTAGTTGGAGCAGCGTAAGATGCTAATTCTTCGCTTAATGCGGAATCAAGCGAAAGGTTCGACCAACGATTTTAGCACTCTCTAACTATTTGACTCCTTGACTATCTGACTCCCCAACTATCCCCTAACTCCCACCCGATTCCCCTCACTATCCAAAAACAAAGCCATGGAGCCTTGCTCCGGGCTGATGACTCTCCACGGAATAAGCACCTCTCCTCCCGCCACTACTACTCGTTTCTGCATGGCCTCCATGTCTTCAGCTGCAGCAAAGTAAACGATGGGGCCTTCCTTACCCGGGAAGTAAAATTGCGGATGATGACAGATGGCTACGGTGCTATCCTTCAAAGTACCCATACGCAAATCTCCCAAATCAAGCACCTCTATTTTCGTTTGAAAAACCTGTTCGTAAAACTGCTTTGCCCGATCAAAATCACCCACTGGAATCTCGATCCAACGGGTAACCATGCCAGCGCTATTTGTAGGATCTGTCATACGTTAAATATAGGGTGAATGGATACAAAAGTTTGGCTAGTATGAATTCAGGCCTTAAATTGGTCATTATAAAGCCGGTATTTTCCGGTCTTCTCCTCCCCCAGTTTACAACAGACAACACGACATTTCCTGCCATTGCACTGGCCAGGTGATGCCCTTCCTTTATGTAAACCAACAACTTCTTTATTTGTGAGTACACTTCCCTCAAGCCAACTAAAAACCGCTGTTGCCAGTGGTCTGGAGCCCTATTCGGAGCCCTGGACCAGAACCCAGGCAGCTCACCTTCTCCGCCGAACACTGTTTGGCCCCAAGAAACAGGAGATTACGGAGGCTACCAGTATGGGCCTCTCCGCTACGCTGGATCAACTATTAGCCACTCCCACCCTTCCCTCTCCTCCCGTAAATCATACGCCCGACGAGGACCCTAATGTACCCTTCGGCGAAACGTGGATCGAACGGCAACATATCGCCCAGGTTACTGCTTACCGCTTCGCCGCTGTTCGGGGGTGGTATTGGCAAAACCTGATCCATCACGATTTCAGTGCAATGTCTAGAATGACGATGTTCTGGATCAACCACTTTGGCATGTCCGACCTGGGAGATCCCCGGGCGGATTACCAGTCAATTGCTCTATTCAATGCCGACGGGATGGGAAACTTTAAAACTATGATCGAAAAGATCACGGTGCTGCCTGGTATGCTAAGTTTTTTGAACGGAGAAAGCAACACCAAATGGAACCCCAACGAAAATTTCGCCCGGGAGTTATTGGAACTTTTCACTATCCAGAAAGGAGATCAGGTAGCTTTCGAAGACTATACAAACTACACAGAAGACGACATCAGAGCGGCAGCAAAAATTCTCACAGGCTGGAGAATTCAGGGCTATTGGGAAAGTGGTGACATAATTTCCAGCTATTTCAACCCAGACCTGCATACAACTGGTCCTAAAACGATGAGTTACCGTTTTGACAACGCTGTTATCGGAAGTGACGACCCTGGTTACAATACCGAAAACGAGTTTAGGGAACTGATCAACGTTATCTTCGGCAAAGCAGAAACTGCCCGCGCACTCTGCCGGGAACTCTACCGCTTTTTCGTTTACTCGGACATCAACGCTCAGGTGGAAACCGACGTCATTGAGCCGCTGGCTCAGGTAATGATCGACAACGATTTTGAAATGGTGCCTACGCTAAGGGCTCTTTTCGGTTCTCAACACTTCTTCGATATGGCCGTGCGTGGCCCGCTGATAAAGAGTCCCTACGACTACGTCGTATCGATGATTCGCACTATGGGTGGCTTTACGCATTTGGACCTCGACATTTCCAACAATACCGCTTCCAACCCACAACTGGCGACTGTTTACTATTTAGGAACAGGCCTTCATTGGAAGACTGAGTCGATGAATATGGACTTTCTTTTCCCCCCTACTGTTGCGGGCTGGAAAGCTTATTATCAAACTCCCGGATTCTACCGTAACTGGATCGGCTCTTCCACTTTGAAGCAGCGCAAATCTATGGTGGATGAATTAACTAGTCAGGGTGTCTGGACTCGGATAGAATCAACGGACAACTACGCCCCTCGCCCGTTCGATTACTTCGCCTTTGTAGCCACCCTCGACACCCCCTTCGACCCCAACGAACTAGTAGCTGAGTGTGCCGAAATATTCTTACCCCGTGAGCTCCATATGGATCAGCTAACTGCGCTGAAGGAAGAACTCATCCCCGGCTTGCCCGATCAGGAATGGACCCGACAGTACGCCGACTATCTACAGAGTCCCTTTAACCCGGACGTCGCTAACCCCGTACAAGATCGGCTCAAAAAATTCTTCCGGGCCCTGTTCAGCATGGCCGAATTCCATTTGATGTAATAGCCCAATGCATTATGTACTGGCCTTCCTTTCGTGAAGAATGGCCAGGGAGGGAAATCTTCTCCCTCCCCTCTTTCCTACCCATCAGCCCGGGCTACGCCCAGGCTCAAAATATAATCCATTATGGATCGCAGAAATTTTCTCCGCCGCGCGGGTGCACTTAGTCTACCTCTCCTGGGAGGTGTCTCGGGCGTACAAGCTGCTGGCTCCTCTATTCTCAGCACCTTACTACCGCCCGATTCAGATCGGGTACTGGTGCTCGTTCAACTAGCAGGTGGTAATGACGGGCTCAACACTTTGATTCCCACTGATCAGCTCAGTCAGTTGCAATCTGTCCGCTCTAAT
>CALIGP010000175.1 GCA_938021455.1 uncultured Lewinella sp.
GAATTACAACTCTTTTTCCTAATCCAGCCTCTAATTTCGTGAATGTTGAAATTAACAACCCCATCCCAAAATCAGAATTATTAGTAAACATATATAGCATTCAGGGCCAGCTTCTGAAATCATTCGGATCCGGAATTAAGCAACCAGCGGGAAGTTCTAACCTATTGTACCCAATACATGATTTACCTCCGGGAATCCTCCTTTTCAAATTTACGAAACCAACAGGAGAGCAAGAAATAATCAAAGTAGTTAAAGAATAAGACAAGGCACCCACACCCAACGCATTGTAAAGATGTAGCACATGATTACAAGATAAAAACAAGTACAAGTACATCAATGCCCAGTAGCCACTTAGCTACTGGGCATTTTATTCTAAGGTAGATACAAAAAAATACTTGATAAGTCACCAATAAAAAATTCAGACCATAACTAAAAAGGGCCTCCAAATTAGAAATAGCTAGGTTGTTTTCCATTTTCATACCTAGGGGGGATATGACACCTATACGAATCAGAATAACTTCGTATTAAATCAACACCCATCCAATATGCGAATTTACGAATTCAGTTTTTTGGTGCTTTGCATAGCACTTCTAACTACACAATCAATTAATGCTCAAAACTGGCAAGATGACGCCCCAGACGAAGGCAGTTTCGCCCTCGTTTTAGTAACTAATCAAAAAAGAGTTGCGGATTACGTTTACAGCGGATCCCCTGCGGGAGCAACGGGAATATTATGGGCTAAAGCGGATATGCGACAAGCTCCCTATCTCCACTTTTATAACTACGAAAATCCAACGGTTGAAATTGATGACGAAAGCGAAAGCGAAATCAATTTTACTGTGCGGCACAGTGCCTTCTACGACAAAAAGGCTATTAACTCCTACACTTGCAGCACCAATGAGTTTAGCGCTATTCGATCTTTTCCCGCCATCTACAATAGTGCTAATTTTCTTGCTAAATACAGATTAAGGGTTAGCAGTTTATACAATACGGAGTATACAGTAACGGGAGATGCCGTAAATAACCGCATCACCGTAGTCCATTTTCGAACGTTAGCCGCCGCAGAGGCTTATTATGACAACTGGATGGCAGCGAAAAACAAGGTAAATACTTACACCACTATTCCCAACTACTCTTGCGAAGATGAGCCGCCAGCTACCGCTCGGGATATTTTTACGGGCAGGCTACTTGCTATGATAACTTTAGAGGGATGCGTATTTAATTATGAGTATGATGAGAATGGGGACTTTACGGGAAAGTCAGCAGTTTGTAGTGAGTCTTACGATTGTGAAAATTGACTTACCTACAAACGTTTAAATGGTAATGACAGTTACCACTGTAGCTCCTCCCCACTTAGGGATGACCTTATACTAATCGAGCGTGATGGCTGTGGCCCCTATAGAACAAAGGTGGGTGATAGCTTTCTCTCCGGTCAAGAAGGAACACAAATTGCTGCAGGAAACTTCAACCCAGAAAGGTATCAAATGGGATGTGGGCCTCGATGTGGATTAATGGCTGCGAATATGTCGTGCGTAAGATTCAAAAAACCGGGGACCTCAAGTTGGACATACCTATGCGATGGGAAACCATCTGGTGTAGCTTCAGACATATTTTACCCTTTTAAAGTCAAAACAATAAATGAGGGTGGTGTAATTAAATGGCAGATCTGGAAGCGGAGTGTTGGCCCTGTAAACGATAGACTAGTTTGGCAAAGCACCTATACGAAAGGTACCGTTGCAGAAACTCCAATATATCACTTTTCTTCTCTAGCGCCAGGAATACCATGCACAGGCAACTGGTTTATCCCACAAAACGCAGATGATTTTGTCATAGACGGAGACACACCTTATTACTGTGATACTGGAAGTAAAGTTGGAAGTGATGGATTTACTTATAGAGTCCGGGTATGTTCTACATGTGATCAAGATCAACCAAAAGTAATTTTGAAAGACATTGAAATCGATGGCAACGCAAATGGTCAACTACAAGCCGGAGAAGAAAACAATAATGGGCAAGTCACCGGAACTGTTACTGGAGGCTTAACAATTATCCTTCCCGAAGCAGACCCTTGCACACCCGTAATTAGTGCGACTAGGAGCTTTAACGATTGTACTGCCCCAATAAATAATAATTTAGCGTCTAGCTCTACAGACGAAGAGTGGCATATTCCAGAAGCCCTAAGCATGGAGGAATTAAAGCTACAGGAGGAAAAAGCATTCCGAAACATGCTAAAAAGAGCTGAAAGAATCAACGGTATAAAAGTATATCCGAATCCTAGCAAAGATCAATTTAACGTTAGTCTTCCTGTAGAAGGTTATGGCCCAAGTATAAGCATTTACTTGCATGATTTGAGCGGTCGCATATCGAAAATAATATCACGTGATTACTCTATTGAAAAAAGTGGTTCTAATCTTAACATTAACACTCAAGACCTCCCTCCCGGCGTCTACCTCCTCCGCATCGACCTAGGCTCCCAAGGCATCCAAACCCAACGCATTGTAAAAATGTAAGAGCGTTCCATCACTAACAACGGACGCTTGTGAATCTGGCCTTCCTACTAATCTGAAAGAGAAATCTCTTTTAGAGCAGGGGTTAGCTTGCCAGAGAGAACTCATTTCCTTCCAAAATAACACCCAAGGGCTATTTTTTGCTAGAAGACGCACTAGTAGTTTTAGGGTATCAAAAAAACATCCAATAATGGTTTATAAAAATCGATATTTATTTGCGTTACTATTACTTCTGTCATTGCTGGGAGTACAACAATCAGCCCAAGCAGCAGAAAATTCAACAGCCGATCTAGTTATCGACTATTCAGAAAACTTCAATGATAACAATGCCCAATCCTGGACGCTAAGCAGTAATCTGGCGGCTAGTGGAGGAGAGCTTAAATCGACCGGTTGGGGATCTTCTGTAAGTGGCACTTACAATACAGCCTTCTCTGGCACGTATACTTACGCGGTAGACGTTCAGCCAGTAGGTGGAGGTAGTGGCAACGTAACGCGTGTTCTCTTTAACTACAGCAACAATAACAACTATTACTACGTCGAACTTCAAGGCGGGGGTAGTGGAGTCGTCAGCTTGAAAAAGCGAGTAAACGGCGGCACTTCAACAATAGCTACTTACGGTGCTTACCAAACTAATGGGCGGACAACCCGTATTTCCGTCACCTATAATAGTGGCTCCATTTCTGCCAGCGCAACGCAAAGTGGATCTACCACGACACTCTTCAACAATGTGTCCGACAGCTCTTTCAGTAGTGGCAAAATTGGCGTTTCAACGGCATATAATGTTGCTGACTTTGACAACGTGACTGTTTCCGCAAGTGGCAGCAGCGGTGGTAGCAATAGTGGTGGCAGTGGAAGTAGCAACTGCGGCATTGTTGTTCGAGCTAAAGGCAGTTGTGGTGGCGAACGAATGCGTATTAAAGTCAATGGCAGCATTGTCTCCACACATACAATGACTACTGCTTTTGCGAACTACACCTACAACAGTTTTACGGGAGGGAATGTGCAAGTAACCTTTGATAATGACTCCAATAATGGCTGTGACCTCAATCTTTTCGTAGACCGGATCACCGTTGATGGCACAGTCTTCCTAACCTCTTCATCAGCTACTACTCCAGGCTTACCTTCCGGTTGCGGCAGTATCCCTTGGGGGCAACTTTGGTGCAATGGAACATTTGACTTCGGTACACGTAGTTGCTCAGGCGGCGGCACCCCAGCCAATAGCCTGACCGTTTCGCCGGGCACCTTATCCGGCAGTAACACTTCAGGCTCACAGCCCGCTTCAATTGCTTCCAACGTAAGTTGGTCCGTAACTGACAATGCAGGGTGGCTGTCTGTTTCCCCTACCTCTGGCTCAAATAACGGCAGCTTGTCTATTAGCAGAACGGCTAACACTTCTACCAGTAATCGCACGGGTACCGTAACTATTACTGGTGGTGGCATAACCCGTACAATTTCCGTAACCCAAAGTGGTCAAACTAGCGGCGGCGGTGGCGGCGGTTCGAATGATGTTTGTGAAAACAACGTGTTAACCAACCCAGGTTGGGAATCAGGTTCAAGTCCATGGGTTTATCAATCGAGTGCGGTACGGAGTACCAGCAGCGGACACTCCTACCAAGGAAGTGCAGGTTTACGTTTAGACAATCCGGGGGCCACGGCTTATCAGACCGTTACTGCTCAGGCAAATCAGTCTTATACGTTCTCCATGTACGCTAAAAACCTGAGCACCTCCAGCACAAAGCCGAGAGCCATCATTCAATACTTGAATAGTGGGAATGCGGTATTAAGTCAAAAAACGGTATTATTCGACGGAGCTTCTTTTCAAGAGTATACCACTACCGGAACAACACCAGCCAACACGGCCAAAATAAGAGTTCGCTTTACGAGACCCTCTTCCGGAACAAATAATGAAGCTTTTGTTGATAATGTATGCCTTTCTCTGGGCTCCAGTAGTGGAGGAGGAGGAGATGGCGGCGGCGGTGATCCACCATCAACGTTCACCTGTGACAATAACAATATCGCAAACCCCAGTTTTGAATCCAACATGACGAGTTGGTCTGTACAAGCAGGCAGTGCGTCAACCACTACAAATAGTAGCCACGTTAGCTCGGGCTCCAGAGCTTTACGACTCACTAGTGCGGGTGCTAAAGTGCAACAAGTCAAAAATGGGATCACAGCCGGAACTTCATTTAACCTATCGGTAGCCGTCAAAAATACGGGATCAGATTGGTCAGGACTGTGGTATGGCTTCTTCACCAATGGTTGGGCCCAGGTAGGTTCTGGAAGCCTGAATTTCCCCTCAAATGCCAATAGTTTCAGTACGGTATCTACAAGCATGACGGCCCCGGCTAACGCCACCAGAATTCTGATCGTGTTCACTCGTGGTGATGACAACACCGGTACTGTATACATCGACGATGTCTGTCTCTCTACAGCTGGATCTTCTGGTGGAGGCGGAGGCAGCAATGACTCTTACGTCTGGACAAAGTCTGGCAGTAAGCTAACCTACAATAATGCTGTAAGCATTGGCAACGGCAATGATGACTTTGCCGTTGGCCACAATTTGTCCATTGACGGCAAAGCGATTGCCGAAGCGGCCCTGATTGACTACCAGGCAAATTGGCCAGACTATGTCTTTACGGAGAAATACAAATTACCATCGATTGAGGAACTGAAAGCCTTTATTCTGACAAACGGTCACCTCCCCGGCTTTGCCCCCGCCGCAGAAGTAGAAGAAAATGGGTTCGAATTATCAGCTACGCATACTCAATTGGTAGAGCATGTCGAAGTATTGACCTTATTACTACTCGAGGAGCGAAAGGAGCAAAAAGCCCTGGAAGCTCGATTACGCGTCTTACAAGCTTTGAAAGCGAGTAAGTCCGAAAAGTAATTCAACCTCCGTTCAAGCCCTCCTCTTCTTAAGCCATATTGAGAAGAGGAGGACTTGTTACCATTCTCAACATTATCAATTTAACAAACATGAAATTTATATTCTGTCTTTGCCTGGCCTGCTTTTTTGGCCTTAGTCTTTCTGCCCAGAATTGGGTGAACGCCGGAGGAACCAAAATACGATCTGCTAAGCGTGTCTCAATCGTACCCGTAGGTGCCGCTGCAAAGTATTATCCTGATGCTAGCTACAAACTATCTGTTAATGGAAATATTGCTGCAGAAGAGGTGCTAATTCAAGCATCAGGGGATTGGCCAGACTTTGTGTTCTTGCCATCATATTCCTTAATACCACTGTCTGAAGTAGAGTACTTCATCAAAAAGCACGGTTCCCTACCTGGCATCCCTAGTCAAGCAGACATAGATACTAAGCAGCATGGCCTAGGTGAAGTGCACCAAGCTTTCCTCCAGAAGGTGGAAGAGTTAACCCTCTACTTGATTGATTCACACGAGCGAAAAGCAAAATTACGGGGCGAAATTAAAACACTAGAACGGGAGCTTGGTCTTTAAACAACATTCTAAAAATCACAAAACAACCATTAATATTATGGAAAATATTTCTGTTTTAAAGTCGGGTTTAGCAATCGCCTTATTCCTTAGTTTCAGCCTCACTTTGGTCGCTCAAAGCCACTGGAAAACCTCTGGAAATAACATATACCACCAAGGTAAAATTGCCATTGGCACTAATGAAACGCCTCAGGGAGACTACCTGCTTTACACGCCTAAGATTGCGGTCGAAGAAATAGCCATTCAGCTATCTAATTACTGGGCTGATTATGTATTTCATCCAGATTACAAACTACTATCGCTAGAAAAGCTAAACCAATTTATTCTCGACAACGGACATCTGCCCAACATGCCAACAGCCACCGAGGTAGAAACCAATGGCTTGCAAGTTGCCCCTGCAACTGGAAGGTTACTCGAAAAAATAGAAGAGCTGCAACTCTATCTGATTGAAGACCAGAAAAGAGACGAAGCACTTAGTCGTCAAGTTGATAACTTAAGAAGTAATTAAGTGAAGTTGACTAAGGCCACCTGGATTCTGAAAGGACGTACGTACTTAAACGTACGTCCTTTTTTTGTCTTCTCCCCCAATAATTACCGAGACAATGCTCATCGAGTGTATCCTTAAGTAATTCCGATTTATTGCCTAGCTTTAGCTATGAGAACAATATCCAAATTCATGCCATCACATTTGGCCGCGTGGAATGACTATTAAACTTTCATAATGCTTTCATCAATTACCTTCAGGTCAGGTTTTCAAAAAATATTTGCCTTTATTATTTCGCTTATAATAACTACTGCGAATGTTGCCGGCCAACAAACTTATTTGGACAGTCTACTATTACGTGTGGAACAGCTAAACTTGTCTCCTGCAGAACTGGCGGAAGAGTACAGTAATATCGCTACAGCCTATCAACACTCTTCTGCTGAAAAAGTGATGGAGTATGCCTTCAAAACTTTAAGCGTAGTTAAAAACGACAACATCATTGCCCCCGATGCACAGGCGAGAGCTTTACTGGTTTTGGCGAATTTAAAAATCGAGGCTGGCGAACAAGACTCTGCAGCTTGGTATATTGGAGAACTTCACCAACTCAGCATGCAAAATGACGACACATTTTTAAAAGCCTCGATAGCTAACCTTAAAACCATCCAGTTCTATAGAGTGGGGAAATTAGATTCTGCCAGGCAGTCTGTAGAACGAGGACTACAGTTACTCCGGGAAACATCAGATACGCTTACAAAAACATATTTGTCCCTCCTCAACAGTAAGAGTATCGTTCTCCAATTTGACAACCAGCTTTCTGAAGCCCTTTTGGTCATGTACCAGATGAAAGACATACAGAAAGAAACGGACGAGGACCCTCTGATTCTGATGGCCTTACACCAGAATATCGCTTACATACTCTATTACTTAAAGGATTATGCTGCAACCGAAAAAGAACTCCTGGCTTGCTTATCCCTAGCGGAAGAAAACAATGTTGCAAACATTAAAATGAGGGCGCTGGTAACACTCCTAAGAATTGCACATTCACAAGACGACACACTTAGGATTTACAAGTATCACGACGAACTAATTAAAACAAATGAGGCTAACCAAACTGACCCCAATGTGCAAATAATTGTAGACGAAGCCCACGGTCAATTCTATAAATTCATAAGCGATCAAGAAAAAGCAACTCATCATTACACTAGAGTAATTGAGCTTTCAGAAGAAATAGGCTTACCACATTACAAACAACACATGAGAATAAAGCTTGCATCACTCTATCTGGCGCAAGGAAACATTATTAAAGCTACCTCTTTTTTAAACATCATTGAAAATCATGAGGTAAACAACTTGCGTCTTGAGCAAAAGCTAGAATACTATATAGCTAAAGGAGAACTAGCCTTTCAAAAAAACGAACTAGGTGATGCTTATTACAATAGTAAACAAGCCCGCCTATTTGGAGACACACTCAATCAGAGTATAAATGACCGTACAGCAGAACGAATATTCCTACAAGAACGACTCAACGAACAGAAAATATATTCCCAAAACTTAGAATCTCAATCTGATTTCGACAAACAGTCTTTGCAAAGAAGCAGAAAGTTTATTCTATGGCTTAGCATAATTGGCTTAACACTAATCGTTTCAATTACAGCACTCTTTTTAGGCAGGGAAAAGCTGCGTAAAGCAATCAATCAATTGGCTTTAACAAAGCAAAAATTACAAACTTCTAATGATCAGTTATATGATCAAAACGAAGAGCTCGTTCAATTAAATCATGAAAAAGACATCATGCTTCACATGGTTTCTCACGACCTTCAATCACCAATTGGCAGTTTGCAATTGCTGAACCAATTAATGCCTCGATTTGGGAAGCTGAATGATAAGCAATTAGAATACCAATCAATGATGCAGCAGGAATTAGACCGAGCGAACGAACTAATTCAAAATTTGATGTTGCTCTATTTATTTGACAAGGACCGTCAAACTTCTCACCCTTTATCAATAACGCTACCCGAGGGCCTCAGGTCAACATTTACTAAGTACGAAAATATCGCTGCCAAAAAAGGTATTGATTTCAATATCATTAACGAGCAATCTTCTATTGCTCTAATTACTGACCTCGGATATCTTGCTAGCATAATCGACAATCTATTATCGAATGCCATTAAGTTTTCTCCCCCCGGAGGTAAGGTAACATTCGAATTAGAAGAGACCGGCGATGGAATTTGCTTTGCAATATCAGACAATGGCCCCGGGTTTACAGAAGAAGATCAAAAACAAATGTATAAGCGATTTCAAAAATTAAGCGCCAGGCCTACAGCAAATGAAAACTCTACTGGGTTAGGGCTCGCCATCACTAAACGTATGGTAGAACGCTTAAATGGAAACATTCAACTTATAACTAGACCAGGGGCTGGTGCTTGTTTTCAGTTAGCCATACCAAATCAACAAGTAGTTACGTAAAGGTACACTAGTACAGTGTAACATAAGTATTCGCTGTGGTCAAATGCTAAGAGTGTTCCTCAAGTAGAAAATATTTATACCTCATTGCAAAACCTAGAAGACTGTAATTACCCGTCAATTTAAGCTTTTTACAAATATTCTTTCGGTGGTTTTTTATCGTCTCAGGGCTTTTACTCAAATCATTTGCGATGGTCTTGGTCGTTTTATTTTCGGCGACTAGACGTAAAACTATCTTCTCTGCTTTCGTCAGTCGTCCTACCTCCGTAAGTGCACTCGAGTCCACAGTTCTTTGTGTTCGGTTATCTAACTGTCCAAGAAGAAGCTTTTGACTAAAAAACGTCCCCCCTCTTGTCACCGATTTTATACAATATTCGATATCGGTTACAGCGCTATTCTTAAGCAAAATCCCTCGAATTTTTAAAAACTTAGCCCGATAAAGGGCGGTTGTTGAAATCGCATTTGTAAGTATAATGATATTAGCATGAGGATGCTTATTAAGAATTCGCGACGCAAGTTCAATACCGTCAAGTCTTGGTATATCAATATCTAGAATTACGACATCTGGCAACATTTTCAGATAAGCACTCCATCCTTCTTCGCCATCTCCTGCCGTACTTATTACTTGAAAGGTTGAAGTCAAATTTATTAGGTCCTTCATCCCGATTAGGGTGACAGGGTGATCTTCTACAATTAGAACGGTTTTTTTCTTAGTAATCATAATGCCACTTTCATCCGAATGGTGCTAACACACCAATAGTCCGACGCACCAATATAGGTGACGCCAAATTTTCGCTTCGCAGTTGCAGATGGTGGTCTACCCGAATTACTAATCAAGATTATTGTGTTGTTGAACACAAATCATCCACTCACTACAGCAAGCTTAGCGATCAAACTAGATATAACGGGGCAAGTAAACTAAAAACACTGCTTCAAATACACAGTTTCAGTTACAATAATCGGGTGTTTAACTAAAGAAACCAAATTTGAAGCCCCTAAATAAGCTAGTAACCGAAAAATACACATACAAGTTTTCAGTATTAGCTTCAACTTCTCAGTTCCGTCTACATCGCTTCTCTTACCATCGTGGAGTCCGATAATTTCTGGGAGCGAGAACGTGTTGAGCATTTAAACAAAGCATACTACCAGATGTCTAAAAAACAATAGCGTGACGCGCCCAGAATACATCCTTAACCCAGTAGATGTCGGTACATGTAAGCGAACTTTACCAGACCGTAATTACCACTCTTCACATCAAGTTTTTTACCGATATTATACCGGTGTCGTTTAATCGTGTGCACACTTCGCCCTAGTTCTTCCGCGATTTCCCCTGATGACTTCTCGGCAGCAATGAGTCGTAATACGCCCAATTCAGATTTGGAAAGTGAACTAAGGTCTACTGCCTGCGGCTTTAGCTCAGCCATCGAACTGATAAAGGCTGTCCTTTGGATTGTAGGACTCAAGTAGCTACCTCCCCGCATAATAATTTCCATAGCATTAGCTATCGTATTAACTATTTCGCTTTTTAGCACAACCCCTCTTACGCCAATGTAACTCGCCTGATACAACTGCGACGTCGAAATATGATTAGTTAAGATGATCAATGGAAAATTGGGCTTAGCGCTTAAAATTCGCTTGGACAGCTCTAGGCCATTACATTTTGGTAAATCTAAGTCGATTAGCGCTAAGTCAGGTGTATCTCTCTGGAATAAGCCCCAAGCGAGCTCACCGTCTACAGCAGTCGTAATGTTACTCCATCCTTTCGTTAACTCAAGCACCACCTTAAGGCCCTTGAGGGTGATAGGGTGATCTTCCACTAACAACACGTGCTTACTCATGAAAAAACTGACTAGAAGTATTCTGATTGCCTTACAGCAAGGTACACACTGCTTAGGCAAAATACCAATTCCTTGACTTTGAGAATACATCCTTCGTTAATCGGCTTCGAGTCTAAACGATGTAAGCCTCTTCTCCTATATCAAATAATAGCTTTGAGACCACCTCCGCTTGCTTCTCAGTAGCCCTTTTTGCACCTGCGTCCGCGCAAAAAAAATTGGCGCGAACGCAGGATGCAGAGATTGTTTCAAAAAGAGCAAAGCGTTGATTAACGCTACAATCCCGTGCTACATCAGGCAACTACTAAAAGGCCCCGAATGAGCGTTTGCTCATTCGGGGCCTAATAATGCCTGAAGGAATAAGATGCTAATTACTTATCACCATCCCAGGGCACATCTCCACAATCAACGTTCAGTACTTGAACCTGAATGGTGGCAGATACTGGAGGACAAACTCCGGCCATGTCAGTGGTCAGGGTCAGATCAACCAAGACCGTGATGATATCGTTCGGACCGGGCATGTAAGAAGCTACGTCCGAGAAACGGGCGGGATCAACGGGGTCTCCGTTTGCATCCAGGAAGACGCCATCGCCAGAGGTAGTCCAGGTTCCGTTCACGTTGGACGGGCTAATGGTCGCCAAGTCGCCCAGCGGAATAGATCGGTTAGAACAAATTGGGAACGGGCCAGCTTCAGAGATGATTTCAAGGTTACAGACGAAGCCGAAGTCAATGGTCATGTCGCCACTAGAATCCGCCTCGTCATCTTTCTCAGTTCCTTGTCCGTCTTCTCCCATTGCGTCCGTGAGCTCTTGCCCCGGCTGCAAGTCAATTAAAGGAGAGAGTACAATAGTGCCATCGCCACCATCCTGTTCTCCGTTATCATCTCCTTCAACCCTATTATCCTCATCGGTAGTAGAGATATCAGTTGAAGACATGGGTAGGAATTCCAGGCTACTACCTGGTGCAAACTCAGATGCCAGGATACCTACCTGGTACCCCCCTGGAGCTAAACCTCCGAAGAAGTAATCTCCTAAACCATCTGCTTGCGTGGTTGCTATTGGTGTAGTTTCAGTACCGTTAATGACACCATCACCATCAGCATCGTAGTACAAGACCAAAGTAACCAATGGTATTCCTGGCTCACCTAGGTCTTGCATCCCGTTATCGTTGTAATCAGCGAAGACCGTACTACCGATGGATACATTCTCTGCAAAGCCAAAGTCAACGGTCATATTACCATTCTCATCATCCTGGCCGGCATCAACATCCTGTGTGCTACCCTGGGCTGTTTCCTCCATATCTGCTACTGTAGGCTCCATGGTAGGGATAAGGCGTATTATCGGAGAGCTTGTGGTTGTGAAAGATCCTCCAGGCTGGCTACCATCATCATTACCATCAACATCATCGTCCGTTACACTGGTGGGTCCGGAGGACGTTCCGAAATCGAAGAGGGGGCCCGTCGCTCCAAAGTTCGAGGAAGCCACCTGTACCTGATAGTTACCTGGAACGAGCATACCGAAGTAGTAATCTCCACTGGCATCCGTCACCGTTGTGGCAAAGGGCGTCATTTCACCGGCATCAATCATCATGTTACCATTGGCATCCAGGAACAGTTCCATGAGAACGCCAGGAATACCCATTTCGCCCATTTCCTGCATACCATTGTTATTGGGGTCAATGAATACTGTACTACCAATGGAAACACTATCCGTAGCCACCAATTCAGGGTCAGAATCGTCTTCATCAGTAGCGGCATCTGTATCCCCTGGTGCTCCCGTACCGTCTCCGTCAAAAGTATTGTCAGAGTCGGAAAGAGGAACACCTCCCGCATCATCTGTAGGCACACTATTAGGATCACTGTCAACATCTACAACTGCAACTCCTCCAGGTCCGGTTGCGGAAGAGATTTCCGCGATGTTCGTACGGAGGAAGGTTTCCATCATTCCCTGCGGGGCAAGTTGTAACTGAATCGTAAACTCGAACGTATCACCCGGTGCAAGCGTACCAGGAATAGTTAGAGTGGAAGGTGTAAACATTCCGATGGGGGTACCAGGGGCAGACCACGGAGGCGTAGCCGTTTCATTTGCTACCACCCAAGTCAGCCCATCCGGGACATAATCAATCACCTCAATATTTTCAGCAGGAATATTACCTTGGTTAACGACCATAAAGTTGTATTCAATGATGTCACCAATGGCGTAGAACGGGTCCGTGTCTATCATTTTCACCAGTGCCAAGTCAAAGACGCCAACAAAGAATGGATCATTATCATCCTCATCCGTGGCTGCGTCTCCATCACCCGGTGCGCCGGAACCATCACCAACGACCGAGTCATCAGAAGCTGTATTCGGTTCACCACCCGCATCATTACTAAAATCGGCATCTGGAGTACTGTCCTCATCAAAAGCAGATATATTAACCCCCATCGTATCGGTAAAGGAAGTAATTTCTGCGATGTTCGTGTAAGAGTCCGTTCCTCCGCTCACCATTTCCAGGGTTACACATATAGTAGCCACTACTGACTCTCCAGGTGCGAGTGGGTCAGGGAAAATAAATAATTGGTAGGGACTAATGTCAAACCAACCGGTGCTGTTAGTTGCATCGAACGCAAACCCAGCTGGCAAGGAATCCTGCACCTGAATATTATCTACCGTCTGATCTCCTTGATTGAATACCGTAATATCCATACAGATCAAATCTCCGTATTCATAGGGACCAGGCGTAGGCATTACAGTACTGGCCGTTTTCGTCAGCGCCAAATCAACCAGACAAGGGTCAAAAGGACCAGACATTGCCGTAGCCGTACAGGCAGTTGCTTCCTGGAAGGCAGCAGAAACGTTGTAGGAGATCGGTGCTGCTGCATCGAGTAACACATCAATGACCGTTTCACTACCCGCTAGTTCGCTAACGGTGAACGTGCTCATC
>CALIGP010000176.1 GCA_938021455.1 uncultured Lewinella sp.
GCAACTACTGCTAAAAGCTGGCGCGGATAAGCGCCAGAAAACGAAAGAAGGCATGAGTGCTTATGATGTGGCGATGGCTGGTGGGTTTGAGGATATTTCGGCTTTGCTGAAGTAGAACTCCCTTAAAAACCTCTCCCCCAACCCCTCTCCGAAGGAGAGGGGAGACGTGGCAGGAGAGGGAAAAGAGGTTAATTAGTTCACGATACAAGCGGTAGCAGAGATCCGCGGAGGCGGTCGGAACGATCATTTCGCCAAGAAAAGCGAGCGAAGCAATGATTTTCGCAGAGAAATGTCGGTCCGGACGCTCGGAGCGCGGATGAAAAGAGGTGATTGAAATAACGCTTGAATAGGTTCGAAGCAGGGCCGCTGCGAGCGTCCGGAGGGAAAATTTGCTGCTTCGCTCCAAATTTATCCCTCCGACCGCCTTCGCTCGTTACTTCAACAAGGCAGCCATTTCTCTAAAGCCACCAGCCACTGCCACATCATAAGCACTCATGCCTTCTTTCGTTTTCTGGCGCTTATCCGCGCCAGCTTTTAGCAGTAGTTGCACCAGGGAAAGTTTGCCGGATTCGGCGGCTTCCATGAGGGGCGTCCAGTTGGAAGCTTCATAGATAAATTTGTGCTTCTGGTGTAGTTCATCTTCAGAAAGGTTCTCCAGTTCGATCCACTTGTCGGGCATTTGGCGGAGGGCAAAGCGTATTTTCCGGCAGCTTTGGTTCACATCAGCACCAGCGGTGAGCAGTACTTTGGCGGAGGCTCCATCGCTCTCCGTGAGGGCGACCATAAGCGGACTGGTAGTCCGGTAGAGAGCAAGCGTTCCTTCAAAGCCAGCCATTTCACGGCCGAAGAAGTCCGTATCCCGATAGTCACAGCCTGCTTCCAGATCAGCGTCTTTCTCGGCCAGCAAACGGATTACAGCAGGGTGCCCCTCACGGGCAGCAAGGAATACGGGGTGGCAGTCCCGGCTCGCATCGGGGTCAACACCTTGTTCCAGCAGGTAGCGAACGGTAGCGGCGTCTCCTTCCCGGGCGGGGAGGCTTAGCGGGGAATTACCTTCTTCGTCGAGAGCCGTCACGGAAGCACCTGCGTCATTCAGCAGCCGAAGGATATTCACGAAGCCTTCCCGGAGAGCGTAGTCTTTAGCGGTATTACCCTTACGGTCGGCCAGGTCAGGCTTTGCACCTCGTTCTAGTAATGTTCTTACGGTAGACTGATGCCCTTCTTTAGCGGCCTCGGTCAAAGGCGTATGCCCACGGTTATCCGTCTTATTGATGTCGGCTCCTGCGCGAAGCAGGCGGTCCGTATCGATGTTGTGGTTTTCGTGAGAAGCCATCGTCAGGGGCGTATAGCCGTTAGCACTGTTACCGTTGATGTCGGCTCCGGCGGCCAGCAGGTCGTCGTAGTTGTCGGTATCATCGTCGTCGATAGCTCTGACTAGTCGTTCGGTCATCTTCTGGTCGAAGCTGCCACTACGATTACTCAATGCTTCAGCCGGTATTTGCACACTCCGGTTGCCAACCTGAACGCCATCTCCGCCACGGTAAGTCTTAGCGTCCCGGTCCAGGATGTAGGGGAAGCCTACCCGGCCGTCGGACGAGCGTATCCATTTCTTCTGGGGGTGAATACGATCGGAGGTAGCACCTGCCTCCAGCAGGTCCCACACCAGGGTAACCGATTCATCACGGGGGTAACCGGTTTGATCGTTGAAGGTCATCCCGGGGCCGAGGTTCGCCAGCTCATCATCGAGCATGTCCAGCATTTCGTCCAGGGCGTAGTCCAGGGCGGTGTAGCCCGTAATGTCTTTAGCCTTTACGTCAGCACCGGCGGCAAGAAGGTGGCCAACGACGGCTACATTCCCTTCGGCTGCAGCATAGTGCAGGGCCGTCATTCTGCGGTTATCTTTAGCATTAACTTCGGCCCCTTCTTTAAGCAGCTTGGACACAACTCCTTCAAGGCCTTCATCAGCAGCATAGTGTAGTGGTGTTGCGCCATTATTATCGTTACTGATGACCAAGCCCCCCATGATTTGTAGTATGTTGACGATGTCATCATGGCCTTCTTCAGCAGCGTAGCTGATGGGGGTGCGGCCGTCGTGGTCTGCTACATTTACGTGCCCCTGGCCCGCCAGGAGCGTGGCGACACCACCATGACCTTCCTCGGCGGCGTAGCTCAGGGCTGTCCGCCCGGAGGCATCCTTTGCACCTGCGTCCGCGCCCGCTTGAATCAAGCTTTGCACTACGAAAAACTGTCCTTCCTCAGCCGCCTGATGTAGCGGGGAAGTCTCTCGTCCCTTACCCGAAATATCCGCACCATTCCTGGACAGCAGCGCCAGTATTTCCGGATGTCCCTCGGAGGCCGCCATATCAGCTGCCGAACGCGAAGTGCCCGGAAGATCCGTTTTAGCTCCAGCGTCGAGTAACTCTTTTGCGGCGTCAAGTGCACCTTCGTCAGCGGCTTCGATCAGGGCCGTCCAACCACGATTAGAAACGTAATTTACATCAGCTCCCTTTCGGATGAGTAAGCGGATAATATCTACCCGGTTTTCTCCTGCGGCCAGGGCCAGCGGCGTCAGTCCATTGTTGTTCGTTTGGTTAAAATCAATGTCCTTCTTCAGGAAATAGGCGACCATCGACTCGCTTCCCTCTTTGATGGCTTCCATCAGAAAAGGAAATTCAAGACTATCAGATAATGGGACTGTTCCCGCCTGTTTTTTCCACTCATCATAGGCCTTTGAATCTTCCGTTTCTGAAGGGCGCATGGCCTTGATTTCATCGAGGATTTCCAACTGGCGAATTTCCTGAGCGGTCAGGTTTTCAGGCACTTCAGCAAGCTCAGTGGGGCGCGCGGACGCTGGTGCAGAGGACGTTACAGAAGCGGTGTTTTCCCGCTCCGCCATATCCGTCCGGTCTTGTGCTGATAGCGTCACCGCCAGCCCCATAAAACAGAAGAGGATAACGGCCGTGGTAAAGCCCTCGCCGTAGGTGCCGGTGCCGAGGTAACCCGACAGTAATCGGGTGATCCGTTCCTTAAAACCATCTCCCTTACCGAGTACACCCATGGCCAGCGGTGAGCCCGCCAGTTCGTTCTCTTTCAGTTGCAGCAGCGTGCGGGCATAGCCAATGGCTTCGCCGGTGACCTCAATGGCCAGGTCATCACAGCAGTGTTCTCGTTCTTCGTCGATCCGGGCCGAAATCCACCAGGCCGCCGGATGGTAAAAGAACAGGATACAGAGTAGGGTTTGGATCAGGTTCACCAGAAAATCGTAGCGCTTAATGTGCGCCAGTTCGTGAGCAATAATGGTGCGCAGCTGGGCCTCGTCCAGCTCCCCGAGTAAGCCCCGGGGGAACAGGACGGCTGGCCGCAGCCAGCCCGCCGTGAAGGGAGACCCAACGCGAAAACTGGTCAGGTAGCGTACTGGCTTCGTGATGCCCAGCTTGGATTCCAGCTCTTGCAGCATGGGAGCAAACCTGGCCGGGAAACGTTCTGTTCCATAGTTCTTCAATCGCTGCAAGAAGGCCAGTTGCCCCAGAAAGCGGAGTTGCAGAATCAGTACGCCCATTAGCCAGAGCGTTACGATTAGCGGCAGGTGCTCGTTATAATAGCTGATCACCCGTTCCCGGAAACCGGGACCATTGCTGGCGGTACTCACCATAGATGTTTTCCGGTTGGCGGACGGTGAAACGGCAGACCGGTCCGCATTGGCGGGCGTTGGCTCCATCGCCATCACCTCACTGTTTTCTACAGTCGAAGTCGTTGTCGTCTCGGTGCTAGCCACCGGTCCTTCGCCAACGTATAGCTGGCTAAAAGTCAACAGCGTCGTCAGGCAAAAAGCCGCCAATACACCGATGGCCGTCACGTAGCGGGTGCGGGCGCTGTACTTACGCAAGAGCAGAAGGGCAAGGCCGAGGAGCAACGCAAAAAGCGCTGCTTGCCAGAGGGTGTGCACCAGGGTCCAGCCCAGGGCCTGGATTAGTTCGGGGGAGAAGATTTGCTCAATCATTATTGCTTGTTTTCCAGCTTATCGATGAGGGCCTTGAGGTCGTCGATGTCCGATTGGCTCGTTTTATAATTACCCAAAGCCCGCATGGCCAGCTCCTTAGCGGAGCCGCCGAAGGCCTTATCAATGAAGGTGTCTAGCAAACTATTCTGGGTGTCTTCTCGGGCAATGGCTGCAGCGTAGATGTGCTTACGGCCCTGGCTCTCGCGGCTCAGGAAGCCACGTTCAAACATCACCTGCATGGTCTTCAGTATGGTGGTGTACACCACTTCCCGCTCTTTGGACAGTTCTGTGTGGATCTCCTTCACCGCCAGCGGGCCCCGCTCCCAGAGGAGTTGAAGCACGGCTAATTCCGATGCTGTAGGCTGCGTATTTTTGTCTTTTGACATTCTATTACGATTTTGCTCGTAGCAAATGTACGAGTGTTATCGTAGTAGATGCAAATTTATCTACGATTTTTATCGTAATAGATTCTAGAATCGTTGTTTTTACTGGCTTTCAGCGATCTTTTTTATTTCCCCAAGCGTGGTAAATGCTTCAATTCGTGATAACGAAGGGCCATCCGGATACACTCTTTGAGTTCTTGCTCCGGCACTTTCTGCCCCGGCTTGAATAGGATAGCCCGGTTGTTTTCGTAGCTGAACGTATCGCCGTAAACCTCCCGGAAGGTTTCCACCAGTTTGCTGGTGCACTTGAAATAGATAGCGTATTGGTCCGGGGATTTTGCTTTCCAGTCGATTCTGATCGTGCTACCTTTTTTGGCCAGGTAGCTGGGTTCTCCCCATTTCAGGGTTTCTTCGATGGAGGCAATAGAGTCTTCCTCTCTGGCTACTTCCATGACCAGGCTCCGAAGGTATAGCAGGTTTCCCCTGGTTTCTTCGGTGTAG
>CALIGP010000177.1 GCA_938021455.1 uncultured Lewinella sp.
ACAAAGTTCCCGGGCACGGAGTGAACCCCTGCCGCATAAAAACCGTGCCCGATAAAAGTAAGGGCAATGGCGAAGCGTATCACCCGTAAAAAAGTCTTCCATTCATTTGTCTTGGGAGCAGCTCCTATACTAGACCAGCCTAAAGACCCCGTAATTATCACAAAAAACCATAGCGGAAGTGCCAATAATTGCAAGCTATGCTCCATTAGGTTTCCTGCTTGCCAAAAGGATTCTTTAAAATAAAGAAAATACTGGATGAGTAAAATCCAAAAAGCTACGGGTAAACATTTTAATGCGAAAGATCCAATTCTGTCTCCGAAGCGTGTCCACCACCTGACCAACAAAATTAAAAGGCCAGTAACTACTAGGAAGAGGCCGGCCATAAAATCCAGTAAATTGATGTACTGGTCTACCGCCGCAGAAGTAACCCACTCCTTCCAGGTGAAGCCCAGCAGATTTGCGAACCAAGTCCACCAATCTGCATCCCAGAAAAGAGCTCGTAGAGGAAGGTCGTGCAACAAGCCGCGCAAGCCCAGTCCGATAAGAACCCCGGCTGCTGCGAAACGGAGTACCAACTCTGCTCGCTCAGGAATGCGAAACCGTGTAGTCATGGCGCTCAATACTGTCCGCTACCAAGCATCACGAGCGTACAGGCTACATTAGTCTCAATACCGGCTTTACGGGCCAACATGGCCAGTTCGGCGTTCTCCGTTCCCGGGTTAAAGATGATCCGGCGGGGCTTCAGCCCGATGATCCAATCGTAATAAGGGGGTTGTCGGTCAGGGCCAACATAAAGTGTAACGGTATCAACATCTTCCCTTTCAGGCATCCCGTTCAGGATTTCCTGCCCCGCCAGTTCTCCCTGCTTAATGCCTACGTTTACGATGTCATAACCATGGTGAACTAGCTTGTTTGCCGCCAGATAAGCGTAGCGCTCCCGGTTGGGCGTAGCGCCCAAAACGAGGGTCTTATTTTTCTCCATGCAAGCTAAACGTTTTGAAGGCTCACATGGATTAATAGTAGATATATGCGTAAACATCGTATTTTGCCCCACCCACCAGTTAAACCAGCCCATGCCCTCCCCATTTGAGGAGATAATTAATAAGATAGGTGACACCCCGATGATCGAGGTGATCGAAGAGTTGCGCGAACTGGTTTCCACCAGTTACCCCGGCTTTCTAGCCGAAGTCCTTGCCTTTGCCTCGGAGCAAAACCATATTGACGAAAAAACAGAAAACAGAGCCTGGACACCTGGCTATGAAGGTCCTGCTCGCCGGCAGCTCATCATCGATGTGATGAGCCTGATTGACCGGATGGAATCCAGACAGGACGAGCACGAACCCAGGCAGAAGCAGGCCGTTGACAAATACCACGCCTACGCCGTGAACCGTCATGATCAAATGGACGGACTCACTAAACACAAAAAGGAAGGGGGAAACTGCCAGTATTACATCTTGCAGGGAAACGAACTGCACGAACATGAGCACTTCTTCCACCGGGTTGCCCGGGAATTGATGGGTTGCTATCGGGATGTAGATAATCCGCTCTTGCGCAATGAAGCAAAAGTAGAGATGCTCACGCCCTACTTCGTCCCCCTGAAAAGAGATGAAGCCGCCTACAGAAAAGCACTACTACAGAAACTGTACGATAAGGCGGGCATGGATGCAAACGCCCATGCCCCACTCCTCGAAAAAGACATCGCTCACTTTTGGAAGCAAGGCCCCAGAACTGCTGGCCTTGGGCCAGCGGATTACATCTGTATCTTCTTTCAGTTAGATGACCCATCCTATGATCCGGATACTGCCGTAAACACGGTCAACTGGTTCATTGATTACATCGAAAAAGCCCCCCTGCCCGAAGACGCCCCTCGTTTGCTCGTTTTCTTTTCCTTTGAATTTGACGAAGATGATGAGGACGAAGCCCGGGATGTTCGGGACGCCATTGGCATGATCCCCCGGGCTAAATCCATTCCGGAGTTTGAAAAGGTTGGTAGCCGCGATGTTATCCGCTGGCTGAAAACCTACCGCAAGTTGGTCAATCCTATCCATCCCAAAATATGGGTAGAGGGAGATGAAGATGACCCCGTCCGATTTGAACGCGGACGAGAATATTACATGGCAGACATTAACCCCGTCCTCCAGCAACTGATCAAAGACTATAACAAAAATCAAGCCTGATGGCCTTCAACATACGTAACGCCCGGCCGGCCGCTTTCCGCGCCAGCAATTACATTCTGACCGATGAGGTAAAAGCCGCCGTGGAAACGGCCATTGCGCTGGGTCAACCGCTACTCGTTACCGGTGCCCCTGGCACGGGAAAAACAGAGTTAGCCTATAAGGTCGCAGCAGATCTGGCGGCAGATAATGATAAGCACGGATTGAATTTCGGAGACGAGCCGCTGCAGTTCAACACCAAAACTACTTCAGAGGCCCGCGATCTCTTTTATACTTACGATGCACTGGGCCACTTCCGGGCGGCTAATCTCAAAGACGGAGGGGTCAACGCCAGTGTAGAGAATTTCCTTCAACTTCAGGCTCTCGGTTTGGCCATTGCCCGCAGTAAGACTGGAGCAACTCCCGCTAACGCCCTCAACGGGGAAAGTTATGATGGAGCCAGTAGCGTCGTCTTGATCGACGAAATCGATAAGGCCCCGAGAGACCTCCCCAACGATCTGCTCAATGAAATCAAACACAACCATTTCGAAATTCGCGAGCAGGGCAACCGGAGCTTGTCCGCTGGCACGGATCGCAATATCGTGGTCATCATGACCTCAAATTCGGAGAAAAACCTGCCGGGCGCTTTTCTACGCCGCTGTGTTTTTCACCACATCGAATTACCGGACGAGGCAACCCTACTAAAAATTGCCAAGGCGCAAATCAGAGAGAACCACGGCTTTAAAGACCAGGAACTGCAGGACCTAATTGGGCGCTTCACGCAGGTGCAAGGAATGGACTTGCGCAAAAAACCGTCTACCGCCGAAATGATCGCCTGGCTGCGAATGATATCCGTCCTCGGCCCGGATGGGGACGTAAATAAGCAAGGACTGAACAACCTCTCCCTCCTCGTCAAAACGGAGGAAGACCGGCGGAAGATTAAAGACCGTTTCGGCTAGTTCTCTCTACACTGGAATTCATAAAAATCTCCCCAAGTTAAGGCCGAAGAGGTCACCCCTCTCCTCCGGAGAGGGGCCGGGGGAGAGGTTTTAAATTAAAAAACAACGATAGAAAAACCAACCCACATCCTCCCCCTAGGAGAGCTATTCTCCCGCCTCGAAGCCGTTGGCTTCGATCTCTCCCCAGCCGACCGGCTGCGGGCCTGGCGACTGCTGTCCGTTACGGAGGCGGAGGACTGGATGAAAGCAAAGACCCTCGCGGACTTTGGCAATCGCCTGGGACCAGTGCTTTGTCGCAGCGGAGCGGAGCAGGAAACGTTCAAGTCTGTTTACAGCACTTACGTGAAGGAGTTGACAACGCTCCTAGAACCCATTAAGCAGCCCGTTATCCGGGAAGAGAAGTGGTTCGATCGGTTCTTGATGGAGAAATGGGCGTTGGGGCTTATTGGGCTGTTGCTGGCAAGTATGCTTTCGGTTTATCTCTACAATAAGTTTACGGAGCCGGAAAAAGCGGAGGCGGTGGCGGAAATTATTGGGCCAGCTGAGGTGAAAAATGATACTGAAGCTACCTTTATCAATAATAGTATATTCCCAGGCAAAGACAGTTCATCGCTTAAGTGGGAGTGGCGGCTCCTGAGTCCTGGTGTTGACACTGTTGGGTTTGTCGATAGCATCAATTGGAGTTTCACAGGGACCTTCGGCACACAAACCAGAGCCGATGCAAGAAAGCAACTACGGCTAACCGTCACTGATCCGGAATCCGGGGTATCAGTTCAAGCGATTCATAACTTCAAAATACTCTGTGGTTATTCTCCTCCTCTTATTGGAATTTATGATCCTAATAGTATTCCGGAGCAATACAGTCTAGATGGAGGGAATAACTTCGTTGCTTTTTTTGATACGGCCCGGCTCTCGGCCATAGGCATGACCAGAGATCGCTATAATTATGTTTGGGAGGTAGATGGAATCGTTAACGAACAAAGCAATAAATGGCTCTTTACGCCAGACCTCGAACCAGGTGAAACCTACGAGATTAAAGTATCCGTTACTGCAACTAAAAGTTTTGAAAACTGTAGCGATAGCTTCACGGTCAACTATTCGCCCGAGCAGAACCGCGTCATCCTCCCCCTCTACAACTACCAACCCGTCCAATACGAGCACATCGCCGGTTTCCGTCCCTGGTGGCCACTGGCATTAATCGCTCTCTGGTTGGGCGGATTATGGTGGGGCTGGCGCCGTTGGAAACAAGAGATTGCCCGGAGGGAAGCCGAGGCCCGAGCCGCTAAAGAGAAAAACGACAAAGACCCCGCTTTAACACCCGCCCCTGATGCCGCCCCCTACACCATCCCCTGGGTAAGCCAGGAAAATCGCTTACCGCTGGAGCCCAGTCAGCTCGCGCTGGCCCGGGCCATGCGTCACCGGGCGGGAAATACGGGTCGGAAAGAGCTCGACGCCGCGAAGACCTTAAAGGCCACGATCGCCAGTGGCGGATTTCCCGAAGCCCGCTTTAACGTGCGGGAGCGCGCCGGTGAGTACGTGCTGCTCATCGACGAAGTCGATGGCCTCAGCCACCAAGGCCGCCTCTTCAAACGGCTGGCTAAAGAACTCACCCGCCGGGATGTCTACGCCGAAGTCTTTTACTATCAAGGCCAGCTCAACCGCTGCTGGAACGAACAGGAGCCCCATGGCCTGAATGTAGAAGATCTGGCCGTCCGTTTTGGTGGTCAACGATTATTAGTCATCGGCAGCGGGCATGATTTCCTCGATCATCACGCCAGCGAAAAGCCCGGTCTGAAGCCCAGGCATGAAGAATGGCTTAGAGCCTTTCCGGAACGGACCTTACTGACACCGGTTCCACCTGTTGCCTGGAGCTTCGAAGAAAAGGTCTTGCACCGTCATTTTAGTCTGTTCCCGGCAGATAGCAGGGGAATTCTGGAGGCGGCTATTGGTGTCACCGATGGCATTGATGAAGCCCGTCCTGACTTTGACCAGCATGAAGCCCGCCAGCAAAAAGGCCGGAACGAAAACGATCCAACGCATCTGCGGTGGCGGCGTGTCGTAGATCTACATATTTACTACAAAGGCCGGCCAGACCTCCTCCTCTGGGCAAAAGCACTGGCTATACACCCATCACCCAACTTCGACCTCACCGTGGCCATTGGTCGAGCCTTAGA
>CALIGP010000178.1 GCA_938021455.1 uncultured Lewinella sp.
CGGCCATGTGGATTGGCGGGATTGTAGAGAGCTGTTTCCACCGGACTGTATTCCGGGTTAACGCGCAGGCCAATGCTGGTACCCATTTCCTCCCAGCTGCTGCGGTAGCGCTCCAGCTCCGTGAGGGAATTAAAGGTGAGATGGCCAGCAATGGCCGCTATATCGGCATACTCCTGCGGCCGGTACACCGGCGCGTAAACGTGCGGCGCCTTGCCGAAGTGCCGTTGGATGAGCCGGGCCTCGTTGAGGCTACTGGCCGTAGCGCCAGTCAGGTACTCCGCGAAAATGGGGAAAGCCGGCCAGTAAGCAAAGGCTTTCAGCGCCAGAATGATGCGTACATCGGCTGCCGCGGCTACGTCGGCGACTAGCTCCAGATTCTTCCGGAGGAGGTCTTCGTGAAGGGTGAAGTGGGCCATAGGGCGAAGGTAATACCGCTCACCTTATCCACAATTACAATCGTCGTCACAGTTTTTAGCCCGCAATTCTTTCAGGGCGTTTCGATACCAGATTCTCTCTACAGAATACTGAACGGTATCTCGTTGCAGATAGCTTTGGGCCAGATAATTATTCTTGTATCGGCATAAAGATTCGAAATACTGTTGGCGATCGGCAGTAGAATTTTGCTGAATGGATCGACTAAGGTAAACCTGCGCCAATTCGAAGTGGCGCCAGGGTTGTTTCCGGGGACCGTCCGAAGAAAGTGCAGTAATCAGCTTTCCGTACTGAAGGGTGTCCATCTGATTCATTTGCTCCGGCTGGATCAAAATCTTCACGGCTAACTCCTGTAGCTTACGGTCCAAATCCTGCCCGTTCACAAATTCGACGAGGTATTTATTGGCGATGCTTTCGTCGGCCTTTTTCTGGGAAATAGTGGTTTGAATTTGGCTGCGTAAGGGTGATTGTGGGGTGTACATCAAACCCGTCGCTATCAACTTCTCTCGGTCCAGAATGGGATCTGATGGTGGGCTTGGCTTAGGCGGTGTACCGGTAGGAGTAGTAGCGAAAGCGTCGATGTCCGATTTGTCAAAGTAACCGAAGGTGATCTCCTGACCGTTGTTGTTTTTGAAGGCCAGCAACTTTTGGTCTTCCGTGGGCTTCAACTTGAGGTGCGTCTCTTTAAAAAACGCATCGGGAAAGGCTTTTGCCAGGGTATATTTTTGCCCGCCAATCTCTAGTTCAATCGGCTCCGGGTTTCCGTTTCGATCGAGTGCGTAGTAGTTCTTATTCGTAAGTTCTTGAAGTTCTTTCGTAAATCCCCCATTCCCTTCCGTATCCAGGTTCATGGAATGTCTCGCAAATTCAATGCCGAGCGAAAGTAAAGTCATTAAAACGGCAAAGCCCATAAACACATAAATGGACCGCAGAAAAACCGGACGGGGGTTCTCCTTGCCTTGCTCATTTTGTAGCAGGTCATAGACCTTGAAAATGAAAAAAATGCTGACGCCCATGGCGCCTGCAGCTAAAATTTGAGTAAGCATAATCTGATACTGGGAGAAAAATATGGGCTAATACGCTGGGGTGGAACCCGTATCGCGGGATCATAGTAGAAAATCAAATATACGAAATACGGGGAGAGAAAAGGAGCATCGGGATCATCTCTTCGCCGCCGCCAGCACCCGCTCGACAAATCCACGGGCTCTTTCCTCTTTCAGATTAGCGTACCGTTTTCGATCTTGTTCGGCAGCGGAAGCGATGTCTGTTTTGAGTCGTGCATACTCATCACGTGCCTCCTCGTTTGTCCGTAAATAGTCTCGAAAGAGTAGATGACGGCGTAGTTCCGGGCTACCTTCCGGGCAAGCGTAGAGGTGGTGCTGAATGTGGTCGAGAACGGGGTGCCCAGGAGAAGGCTTTTTCCGTTTGAATACCTCACGGCCGGGGAGACCCTGATCACCGTTGTGGAAATAACCCAGGGTGGAAAGAGCATCGGTTATTGGTGAAAGGGGAGCTTCCTTAGCGTAGACGATGTCGATGTCAATGATGGGTTTGGCTGCCAAACCGGGGACGGCAGTGCTACCGATGTGTTCGATGTGGAGGTGGGTGGAGCCGAGGGCCTTAGTGAGTAGGTTGTGGATTTGGAGGTATTGAGATGGCCAGAGGGGGGAGTAAGGGAGAATAAGCATGGTAGTCTTTTGGTCCTTTGGTCTGTTGGTTCTTTAGGGTTGCCATACTTTGTAAGTAATGGAAGAGGTCCGAAAAGTGTAGGAAAGATAACTGGTAGCCTGTCCAACTTGACGGACGGCTACCGAATTTTCAGGAACCGTTCGGGGGGTGAACTTGCCAGTTGGAAAGATTGCTCATATGCCTGCCAGTTTTTGAATTTTGAGTTTGCTATTCTTTTGCTTTTTAGTGAGCTGCAAAAATGAAGGGGCGGTTTACTTTTAGTCGTAAATTATACGTTTAATTCGGTTCCAACATGCGATTGCCCAAAGAACCAAAGAACCAAAATGCCACCCATAAGCCCCCATCCATTCCTTACAAGCCTTTACCCGCTGCCGGCTCACGATGTTTTCGTTTTCGCCTTTGGGGCTAAGCTCCAGCACGAGGCGGTGATTGAAGTAAGGTTGGATTTTCCGGATAGCGGCGGCGTGTACGATCTGAGCGCGGTTGATGCGAAACCAGTCTTTGGGGTCGAGCTCTTCAACGATGCGATCCAGCGTGTCGTCGAGGATCAGGCGCTGGCCGGTTTCGGTAAGGGCGAAGGTGAGCCCGTCGGAGGAATAAATCTGCCGGAGGTCTTCCACCCGAACGGGTAGCCATTCTGAACCTTTTTGCGCCAGGAATCGCTCGCGGTAGGTGGGTTGCCGGTTTTCGATGAGGGCAGCGATGCGCGTCCAGTCATGCTGCAGGGTGGGTTGACTTAGACGATTGAGCTTGTCGAGCGCTCGCTCCAAATCCGCCGTTTCGATGGGCTTTAACAGGTAATCAATGCCATTGACCCGGAAGGCACGAATGCCGTATTGGTCATAGGCAGTCGTAAAAATGATGGGACACTGGCAGGGCATTGTTTCCCAGATGGAAAAGGCCAGCCCGTCCGCCAGATGAATATCGCTGAAGATAACGTCGGGGTGGGGCATCGTTTGTAGGGCGCGGACGCAGGATGCAATGGAATCCGTTGAAAAAGCAATGTTGAGTTGTGGACGGATCTCCGCCAGCAGTTTGGTGAGTCGGCGGAGGGCCGGGGGCTCGTCTTCTATGATCCAGGCAGTCATGAGTGAATGAGGGAATGAGGGAATGATGGAATGAGGAAGGCGCAGCAAATGCGAGTCGGAGAAAATGATTCTTACCCAGTACGTCTTTCTTCAGTCAGCGCCCGAGCTTCAGCGGGTGGCAGGATGGGAAGAGAGACGCGATATTCGTCTTTGGTCTTTCTAATAACGACCGGACGGAAGGATACGGCGGAATAGCGGCTTTTCAGGTTCTCATGCCCCCAGCCGGTGGAACCCATCTTCCGGTTGCGGAGGTGAAGTTTATTACTGACGGTTACCCGGTCTTCTCCCAGTGTAATATCGATCTGTAACGGGTGCTCATTACTGACCGTATTGTGCTTGACGGCATTTTCTACCAGTAGCTGAACGGAGAGCGGAACAATCAGGTGATGCCTCAGGTGAGGAGGTATGATCGGCCAATCTCTGCTCTCTTCTGCCTCGCACTGCACCTGCGTTTGCGCCCCCCACTGCGCTCGCTGAAGTGCCACCTGTTTCATCGTCTCCTCGCTCATTTGCCACTTCACGATCAGCTTGTCTTCAAAGCGGGTCTGCATTAGGAAAATATAGTCCTGCAGCGCCGTCAATTCTTCTGTCAGAGAGATCATCTCTTTGTGCCGGTACTCCAGAATTCGCCGGTAAACCGCCGCCAGCCGCTGAGTAAACAGGGTTGCCTTTTTACTATCTTCCGGAATGACATTCACCAACGTATTGAGGCTGTTGAACAGAAAGTGGGGGTTCATCTGCTGCTTTAATACGGCCAGCTGGGTTTGCATATTCTCCTTCGCCAACTGCTCTCGCTCCAATTGGCTTTTGCGAAATTTGGTGAAAAACCAGGCGGACTCATACCAGGCCAACACCATAAGACAGAGGGTATAGGTCGTACTTATTTTAAAGACAAATTCCTGATCGCCCCAACCTACCTCCGTTAACATCGGGATGTATTGTAGAATGAGGTCCGAAGTACCGAGTTCCAAAAGTACAACGGACAAAAAGGCAAAGGCTGCAATCAAAAAGATTCGCTTCATCGTGTCTTTCTCTCCGGGTAGCCAGTACCGCAAACGAATGACCCAGAAACGATTGATCAGCCAGTAGAAAACAGTATATCCAGTGCCCACTGCGAAGCAGATAAAAGACAGTTTGGCCGGAATATCTGACTTGCCACTGGAAAATAGCAGGAAGGCCATGAACGAAACTAACGGAATGCCGATCAGCGCCGCGACCCGGTCGTCGAATCCGATGTATTTGATGCGTTCGGCTTTGGTTAGGAAGAAGTTCATGTTCTTATTTGGGTGGAGGACCTCCAGGTCCGACTCATTCACCTCCGAAGAGGGAAGCAAAATCAGGGTTAAGATAAGTATGTGGCCAGTCTTTCCAATCTTTGACCAATCCTGCGGCGACTGGGTTATTCAGAACATACCACATTACGGTATTGAACTTCCCGGCGCGGACCCGGCGGTCGAAATAGTCCGGTTCCCAAAAATTGGTAAATGTTTTATCAATTACTTCATTGATTTTTCGCGCAGTAAATCCTTTATGCGATTTCATAACGATAGGAAGAGAGGTTTCCTCAGTGCCGTCGGGTGCCCGGATTATGACGTGTACGTGATTGCCCATTACACAAATGGCGTACACGTAGATAACCCCACGCTCCTGCATATTCAGCCAAGAGTCCAGTACAATTTTTGCGAGATCAGACCTGCTCAAATGACGTGGCCCGGGAGTATTGTTGTTGTTATGTAATGCCTTCTCAACGGCCAGTTCATATCTTGCATTAATCACATGTTTTTCTTTGTCACTGGTTTCCTGCCGTAGATGATCCGGTAATCTAACTAAGTCCTCCGCTAACAAGGAAAGTTGCTGGTCACGTTGAAAGGTTAGATTTGCTAATATGCTTTTGGGGACGCTACCGAATAAGCGATAGCTTATGTGGTAAGGGAATTGCGTCAGGTTGTCATGGATGCGGGCCACAGAGAATTGGTTTTGATACAAAATAGGAAAACTCTTGGGATGTGGACCTCCAGGTCCGATGGCGTTTGGTTTGGGTCGGACCTGGAGGTCCTCCGCCCAGCCTAAAACTGCACCCGATACTGAAAATCCGGAAAGAAGCCCGACTGCAGCACCGTATTCACCTCGCCCGTTACGGGGTTGAAGCGTTCCTGGAAGATGTTTTCCCGGTTCGTCAGGTTTTGAAAATCGATGAAGAAGCTCTGGCTGAATTTCTTAGTCGGGCTGTTAAGCTGCACACCAAACTTGAGGTCGGTGCGGAAGTAATCCGTGTAGCGCTCGGTGAAGGCCTGGCTTTCGTCGCGAACGTCGGTTTGTAATTCCCGACTGGCTTCCAGATCAACCGGACTGTAGTAGCGGCCGCCGCTACCGGTCACCTTAAGATTGATCGTGAAACGGTGTTGTTTCTGCTTGCCAAAGGCCCACTCCCGACCCGCCAGCAGGTTGGCTACGTAATTGTTGTTGAAGGCTGTGTTGCGCTCCACCTCATCACTGCCACTGTACTTACTTTCGAACAGGGAGCCGGTAAAGAGCAGGTACCAGTTGTTGGCGAAGTAATGCTCCAGCGTCAACTCAACACCGTAGTTGTTACCCGTGCCGTCGTTGACGAGGCTGCCCCGCTCGGGGAAAACAAAGTCGGCGCCGGCGTTAAGAATCGAGAAGGAGGAAGAAAAATTATCAACCGGAATATTGCTTAGGTTCTGGTAGTAGACCTCCGTTTTCAAGCGCCAGTTGGGCGCGAAGGCTAGGTCACCGCCCACGACAAAGTGATCAGCGGTGAGGAAGCCAAGATCCTGGTTGGCATCGGGGCTACCGGTCGTTACGTCGCGGAAGAAGAAGACGGGCAGCGCGGGCGTCTGATTATGACGGCCGTAGCCAGCCGTGAGGGTTAGCTTTTCGGTGGCCTGGTAGCGGAGACCCAGGCGGGGTTCCAGCGCAAAGGCTTCGGAGAGGCTGAAGTACTGGGCGTGCAGACCAGCGTTTACGGTCGTTTTTTCTCCCAGGCGGTAACGCGCCTGTCCGAAGGCCTGGTAAAGACCGAAGGCACCGTCAAAGTCCCGGAGACGGAGCAGGTCCCGTACGCCGTCTCCGTCCAGATCCGGGGAGCCATCGCGGTCGTCTACTGTCGTCACCAGACCAATGGATTCGAGCTGAACCCCGGTCCGTACGGTCAGTCGTTTACTGATCTTACTGTTCAGGTAGGTCTTGAGACTGTAGCGGGTGGTCTCATCGTCCACCTTAGTAGTCAACAGGTCATCTTCCCCCAGGTCGTTGAGTTCGTTCACCCGGAAGTCGCCGCCCTGAATGGAACCACTGATGACGGTTCTGATGTACGTATCGTCTCCCGTAATCAGGTTGTGCCGCAAACCGAGTACGCCAAAGTAGGAGTTAGCGTAGGCGTTTTCTCCTGGATTAGCGAATAGGTCAGTGGAATCTGTCTCCGTACCGAGAAAGTCGATGTTGCTTGTGCCGCCGATACCGAAGAGAGAGAACTTGCCGGCTTTGCTGTTGCCAAAGTCGACGTTGAAGGTCAGGTCCCGGTAATCCGGCGTAGCGTTGGTGCCGATGGGAATGCCAAGGGCGTCAGCGAAGCCAACGAAGCTGTTGCGGAAGCTGGCTACAAAGCTGCCGCCATTATCGTTGAGTGGCCCTTCGGCCATGGCCTCCAGTCCGGAAAAAGTACCGAGCTGTGCCATAAACTCGTAGCGGTCACGGTTGCCCTTCCGCAGGTTGAGATCAAAAACCCCGCCGATGGCGTTGCCGTATTCTGCCGCGAAGGCGGAGGTGGCAAAGTCGGAGTTGCCGAGCATGTTTGGGTTCAGGGCGGAGACGGGACCGCCGGTGGTGCCCAGTGTGCTGAAGTGGTTGGGGTTGGGGATCGGGATGCCCTCCAGCTGCCAAAGTAGCCCGGCGGGGGAGTTGCCCCGGATGACGATGTCATTGCGACTGTCATCGCTTGTAGCGACGCCCGCTAGGTTAGACGCCATGCGGCTCACGTCGGCGCGGCCGCCGGCGAAGCGGTTAACGCTTTCGGCGGTGAAGGTCTGGCTGGAGACGGTCGCCATCTCGTTGATGGCTTCGCCCGGCTTGGTTTTAGCCGTTACCGTCACGGCGTCGAGCTGCGCAATACTCTCCTCCAGGCTAAGATTCAGGATGGTTTCTTTACCCGTGGTAACGAGAACGTTGGGCAGGTTACGACTTTCGTAGCCCAGGTAACTCATCCGGAGGGTATGACGGCCGGGGGGAATGTCCGTCAGAGAAAAATAACCATCAAGGTCCGTCGTCGTTCCCCGACTGGGCTCTATACTAACGAGCTCAACGGTTGCGCCGATGAGCGGCATCTCTGACTGTCCGTCAATAAGCTGCCCCTTAATGGTCTGGGCGGATAGAGCAATGGATAAGGCCAGTAATAAAACGAGGGCCAGAATGAGTTTACTGATCAGGTTCGCACGGTGAATGGGGTAAGGCTGTGGCATCTTCTTTGATTTTTGTTCAACACAAAGAAGGGTAGGGCGCGGCCGCAGGTGCAAGGGGGAGTTGGATGAAGCGTCGTTTTGAGTAGGTGAGTTGTTGGGGGAGACGGCAGTCCATTGGTTACGCGGACTTTAGTCCGTCATTATTCGATTTGTAAACGGACTAGGTTTCAGCAGAACAAGCTGTATCGATGTTCAAACATCATAAGTTATGTTGGAAAAGATGCATTCAAGTTAAACCTTTCAGAGGTGGTGAGGTCCAAGAAAAAACACACACTTCATGAATAATAGATTTACCCAATTTCTCTTACTACTTACGGTACTTGCCGTTTCAAACTTCACCCACGCACAAGTAAGTACACAATTCGGCCCCGATGGCTACGTGAGAATCGAAGAAGGTTCTGGCGGCTTTGTCGCCGACCTTGATGCCGGGGATCGCTTCAGCCGGGATCATGACGTGGCTGGCGACGTTAATGGAGATGGTGTGCTTGACATCATCATTGGCGCTCGCTCTGATGATGACGGAGCAACGGATGCCGGAGCAGCCTACATTGTTTTTATGAACAATGACGGCACGGTTCAGGATAACCAGAAAATATCCATGCTGGAAGGAGGGTTCAATGAAACCTTAGTAGGCGGTAATTTCTTTGGCTACGGCGTTGCGGGGATCGGAGATTATAACGGGGACGATATTCCGGACGTAGCGATTTCAGCACCCTCTTCTGCGAACAGAGCCCTGTACATCATCCACCTCAACCGGGATGGAACGGTGCAAAGCTTCGTCAAAAATCCAGATATTATTGCGCAGGGCCTCTCTGCCATTGGTGACCTGAACAAGGATGGTCGAATTGACCTGGTGGCCTGTAACCCTAATTCAAATACGGGAGGAACCAACCGGGGCTCTTTAGACATCCTGTTCTTCGATGAAGATTCAGAAGTAATGGCCAATAGCACCGTAACCATTGGGTCTGATACGGGCGGCTTTGGCGAAGGCTTAGTGGATAACGATCGTTTTGGCGGAAGAGAAGTAGCCATGCTCGGAGACGTAGACAATGATGGCACCCAGGAGATGGCCGTGGGCGCCTTCATGTCTGACGGCGGAAAAGGAGCGGTCTGGATTCTTTCGCTTGACCCCGATAACTATACTGTAATCTCTAAATTAAAAATAACGGAAGGGTTAAATGGCTTTGACGATGTTTTAGAAACCGGTGAAAACCCCAACGGATCGGCAGGTGCTCAATTCGGTCATGCCATGTGCGCGGCGGGTGATCTTAATGGAGATGGTATTATTGACCTGATAACGGGGGCTAATCAGCAAGGCCTGGGAGATATGTACATCCTCTACCTTAAGGAGGATAAAACAGTGAAAACCTATACTAAGGTGGATGAGGTCGAAGGCGGCTTTAATCTTGAATTCGATGCGGGTGACGAAGAACGCTTTTCCCGGTCTCTTTCCTTCGTTGGAGACTTACGCGGCGACGGAACCATTGCCGTAAACGTTGGCGGAGGCGTAGGGCCCGGAGGAACCGGAACCATGTACTTATTATTCTTTAAGCCCTGTGGCTTTACGCAAGAACCCGGCCTGAACCATTGGAATAGAGGGAATACTTTGTTTACCAATTGGAGCCACCCAGACCAAATGCTCACCAGTGATTCATTGACTTTCGAGCAGTGTACCTTCAAGGCCTTTGAGACCGATGCTCCTTACATGACCTATAACTTTAATGATGGAAGATGTATCTGTAAAGATTCTACCGCAGTTTTAACCGTGAGTACTGAATTGAGTACTGCCTTTACGAATGAGTGCTTTAGTGGCTTAGTCTCTACTGAGAATGGGGCGTTTGACGCTGAGAATAACGCCTTCGTATATCCAAACCCAACCAGTGATGAGCTGGTGTTTGAGACTACTCACACGTCATTTGGGGAAGGAGACAGATTGCAAGTTTATTCTATTTTGGGGAGACAACTGTTCTCTTCTGGTTTAACCTCGCAACGTACGATGATTGATCTGTCCAACTATCCACAAGGAGCTTACGTTTTGGTGGCCAGTATTAATGGTGTGTCGAAGGCGTTTAAGGTTTTGAAGGAGTAACGTCGGCGGTTTTGACCGCTTGAATATGACGGCAAACGATGGATATTGCCCGTGGTAATCTCAAAGGCAGGTCGACCACTTGCGGACTATGCTGAAATTAGGCAGATGAGTTTTTTTGTGTTCGTGTAGCTGGTAGTGGCGCAGGGCAATACCCAGGGTAATCGCAAGCTCACCGGACGCTCAAAGGAACTCAACTGCTCCGCCTCCGGCTACGTGATTGAGTACGCTTCGAGGTCCTGAAACTGGACGTTAGGACCTCGAAGCGTTCGTTTCCGGAGCGTAGCGTAGGATAAACGATCCTTTGAGTGTTCGGTTTCTAGCTAGCGATTGCCCTGGGGCAATACCATCCCTCTTGGTATTTGGGCTTAGAAAAGCCGTAAATTACCACCCGACTACCAAAATTTGGAGTATGAACAAACCCCTAAGATTAAGGAAAGGAAGAATAAAAAAGAAAGTAGGCAAATTTGAGTACTTGGTAGAGGACATGTTCAATCAAGAGATTATTAACATGACCTTGTCGGGAAAAATTAAAATGCAAGTTTATAATCTTAAGGTTGGGGAAGAAGTTTACGTAATTACCTCCCCCTTTGAGCCAGGTAGAGGTCGGTTACCATCGAAATCTGCTTTTAAAATGGATAACAATCTCTTTGGTCAAAAGCTCGAGTTGGATAGAAAACAGGAGGAAAAAGAGACAGAATAATACCCCATGAAAACCAAATGCACCTGGTGCACCAACCACCCCCTCGAAGAAAGCTACCACGATGCCGAATGGGGCGTGCCGGTACATGACGATCGTCTGCTGTTCGAGATGCTTATTCTGGAAGGGGCTCAAGCGGGGCTAAGCTGGACGACCATCCTCGTCAAGCGGGAAAACTACCGGAAGGCCTTTGATAACTTCGTGGCGAAAAAAATCGTGAAGTACGGACCGGAAAAGGTCGAATCGTTAATGAACGATGCCGGTATCGTGCGGAACCGGCTAAAGATTAACTCGACGATCACCAACGCGAAGGTTTTTCTCGAAGTGCAGAAAGAGTACGGTTC
>CALIGP010000179.1 GCA_938021455.1 uncultured Lewinella sp.
ACCATCGTGGATACCTTCGGTATTTTTCAGTACTTAGTCGATAACCCCAACTCTGAAAATAGCTGGCGAGACTCTCTGCTGGACCAATTCCAGCGCTACGAGCCGGACCGCAAGCCCGACTTCGACTACGCCACCACTGGCACCCGTGGTGGTGCCGCTTACCCCCTCCGCTATCAACCGATCACCCGCACGGGCACGACGGTTGGTTTCCGGCAGTTTGATCTTTACCAACTCACGGGTGAAAACCTGGAGTATTACCGGCTGGAGCATCCCTTTACGTACTTGGGGCACGTGCGCGAAAGCGAACAGGAGGACAACTGGACTACCGCCAAGTTCAGCCGCAACTTTGCTGCCGGGGTAAACTTGCTGCTCGATTATACTCGTATCTCTCAACAGGGGACGCAGGACCAATACCCCAACCAGAACCTTCGAAATACGCACGTTGCTACGGCCATGAGTATTCGGCCACCGGGTAGCCGCTACAGCGGCTTCTTCAGCTTTGCGGCTAACACCTACGAGCAGCTACAGAACGGTGGAGTGATCGATTCTTCCTTCCTGAACAACGTGGACGGTGGAGAGGTCAACAACCTGCAGAATCTGGAAACCTTCCTGGACGAAACCCGCCTGCGGTACAGTTACCGCGAACTGATGGCTACCCAGTACTTACAGTTTGGTGGTAAGCAAGACAGCCTGACCGGTAATGAGCGGAGGGCCTTCACGCTACGCCACCGCTTCCGGCTGGATAGTCGCCGCTATCGCGTCTCCGCCGAAGAAACCACGACTGATACCTCCGCTTTTTTTCGCCGCTTTCCAGACCTCTACACAGACATCCGAGGGGTGAGAAATCAGGTCGAACATCGGATAATTGAGAACGATATCACGCTGTCTACTTTCCGGAGGGGACAGTCAGGAGACCGTGCGACCGTTCAGAAAGACGTGCTGGAGGCCGGGCTGACCCACCAGCTCCACCGCATTCAGCAGGATGGTGATTCAACGGTCAACAACCTGATTGCTCACGCTCGTATCGGTCTTCGGCCCAGTGATCGCCTCAGCCTGCTGGTCAACGCCCAGCTCAACTTAGTAGGCCAAACCGGTGATTACCGACTCTCCGGCGAAGGCACCCTCGACCTCGGCAAAGCTGGCAAGCTCGAACTCAAGGCCCTGAACCAGCTATACGCGCAGGATCTGGTGACCCAGAACTTCCGCCTCAACGGGGAAAATGTCTGGAACAACGACTTCGGCAAAACGCTGGAACTCCGGCTCGAAGGGGCCTACACCCTGCCTGTGGTGAAAATCCGGGCGGGGCTGGCGTACTCTCTGCTGACGGACTACGTGTACTACAATGCTGAGGGGCGCCCTGAGCAGTCTAACGGTGTCAATAGCCTCCTTCAACTGACCGCCGAGCGGGATTTCTCCTTCGGCCGTTGGAACCTCAATAATCGCCTCCTGCTTCAGGAGGCGGATCAGGATGTTTTGCGCCTGCCACGCCTCTACGGAGAGCATAGTTTTTACTACTCCGGAAAGTGGTTTAAGGTCCTCAACGTCAACCTGGGCTTTGACATTCGCTATGCCTCCGGCTTCCGCCCTTACTACTATAATCCTGTCGTACAGCAGTTTCAGCTACAGGAGGATCGTCAGACGGGCTTCCAGTATCAGATCGACCCCTTCTTCAGTATGCGGGTGACCCGCTTCCGCTTCTTCGCCAAATACGTCCAGCTCAATAACCTCTGGAGCTCGGAAGACCTCCTTTACCTCACCTCCGACTATCCTTATCCGGATGAGGCGTTGCGGCTGGGGGTGAGCTGGCGGTTGTTGGATTAGGGTAGGTCCATCGGCTATTCCACCATAATTGAGTGGAAAGATTCACCTTCCGGGAAATCGATGGAATAAAAGCTCCCATCAGCACCTTTGATGGCGTTAATTCTGAGTTTTATTTTCCATTCTCCTTTACCGAATCGTTCTTTACTTAGCTGTAATTCCCGGATGTCCCCATTCTTGATGTTGAACTCTGGTGTATCATAAGAGATGGTATCAATACCATTAGCCCATAACGAATTTGCCGTCCAGCCATCCATGTTCCACCATAAGTCACTAGTGGGATGATCCGGCATTCCCTGACTACTATTTACGTACCATTCACCTAGCTGTGCAGATACGTGGATGTTTAAAACTGAGTCCAACCGATCACTTTCAATCTGCATGTCTAAGGTACCGAAGCTTCCTTCGGGATAGTCATAACTGATCCATACGTAGAAGTCGTTTTGGTAGACGTAGAGGTTGACGTCTTCGGAGAGTACTAACGGTTTGATGTTTAACTGTTGGTATTCGGTATTCCTACCGTCTACCATTGGGTGGAATTTGCTACACTCATTTCCGTTGGTGCCACAGCCGCAGGCTACAACCATTAATAAAAGGTAAGAAACGAATTGAATAACCGTGCCAGCGTACGTCATAACAAGTAAAGGGTAAGATCCCCGTCATCGTTCAAAGGCAAAGAATCACTTTTCGTGATTACTCGCTCCAGCTTCAGAGCAGTCCACGTAAACCCGACTAAAGGTCTCTAGTAAGTAGGATTGGGAAAATTCTCCGAGATAGGCTTCATAATCGCCGTTTCGGCAGAGCACCACAAAGCTATTTCCCAGTTGAGGGTGCGGAACGAAATATCGCTCCATTAGGTAATACGTATCATCTGCCCAATCTGTAATCTCTGCATACTTGCCTAAATCTGCCCCTGGGCGATTTAGATAGTAGACGGCAGTATTCTCCAACTTGTTAATCCGGCGCTCGGCCTGCTTATATTTGTTTTTCAAGCAGGCACCGTCACAACTACCTGAGCTATTACTCGGTGTTTTTGCGGGGTAATAGTTGAACAATAGAACCTTGGGCGTTTCCAGGCCTTCTCCCTCTGGTAGCAGCGAGAAAAGACTATCCGTGACTTCTTGGCTGATTGTCCCTTTCAAGTCTCGTCTGGTCTTATATTCCTGTCCATTTTTTAGATAGGTGAACCCTTTTCTGTCAGGGCTAACCCATACCTCTTTTGCAGCTTTGATCACTTGATTGTGGCTAACGTGTTGTGTTGGTTTACACCCAATTATAACGATTAAACAGAAGTACCAAAGAAATATGAAGGTGTTGTTATTGATATTTATCATTGATATTGTTTACGACTTAAGCGGTAAGTGCCGCACCCTCGGGGAATAACTAATTTGACGCACACGGAGTGTCCGCTCTCCCAAACCCTTGCACCTGCGCCCGCGCCCAGATGAAACACCTATCACGTCTACCAAATGCGGTAGCCTACAAGACT